>JAGSHR010000237.1 GCA_029855985.1 Candidatus Njordarchaeota archaeon | reverse complement strand
TAAATTGACTAGTTCCGCTTCATTTATGGTTTCAAGGTAATTTTGAATATGTTGAAATTCTCTTGTTTTTCTTTCCATTATTTTATCTCTTATGTTTACCGCGCTTAGAATTAGTAAATCAAGATTGTTTACACTTTTTGTATCTAGTTCTATTATTTTTCGTCCAAAAATTTCAGGATCAGTTTTCCTAAAGTAACTTGAGAGATTCCCTATTATGGCTTTCAAAATGTTTATAGGTGATAAACCCTTAAGTGTGCCTCCAATTATCTTATTTCTGCTTCCTCTTAAAGCGATATTCTCTTTAAATCTAATTAAAGTTCGTTCAAATTCCTTTTTTAGTTTTCGCTCAACTTGTTTGAGTTTATATAATTCAATGTCTTCACTTGGTACGTGTTTTTGTGATATATTTTGTTTTTTGCTAAATTCCTCGAGCAAGCAAGCATATTTTGTTACTAAATAATCTTCAGCCTTCTGCCTTATATCCATAAGGCTATTAGAGAATTTAGGATACTGTTTTAGTTTATCATTCGATAATGCACTTATTAGGGCGATAACTGTTAGCAATTCAATGTCTTCATATATCTCTATTACTTTTTCATGGAGATCACTCAATGTGTATATTAGGTTTAACACTGAAAATCACACCTCTATCTGTCCTCTATTTTACAATGACTCACTATTTGAACTTCTTTTTCACCTCTAATGCTCAATTTAATCTATAACATTTACAATTCGATGTTCTAGCCTTCAAAGTATAAAGTAAATAATTATTGTATTTTTTATGTATAAAAACATTCGTTTATACCCAAAAACTATAATCTTATCCTATTTAAGCTCTTTTTTAGTTTAGTTTTAATTAAGTTTTTTACCTCCCCTCCTTTTATGATCTCTAAAAAACTTGAAAACCCTCGTATTATAGTATCCCATCCAACTTCGTGGAACCATTATTCGGTCTCTTAATTGATTCCAAAGTTTAGTCTTTGAATAATGAAGTTTGATAATTTCAGGTTAGACTTGCATTAGATAAACTAGTTAGGAATGCCAAAGGCTAATCGCAACGTAGCAATAAATTGCGCAAGCATCCAAGGAAAATACTACGCTGACGTGAGAAGTGGATAATTAAACGAGAGACTTAATATTGGAAAAATTCTTATGGGGAAAATGAGTATCTCTGATTTAAATTTTGAAATAAGTTTTTTATAACTCAGATTAAGAAAATCTGAATAAGCCAATGCTGGAAATGCAGTTAGTAATTTTGGAGGGTAAATAAATGGGCTTTAAGGAGTTCTTAGTTAGAAGACTAATCACAATGACCATAACGGTTCTCATAGTTCTCACGTTCAACTTCATAGTTTTCCGACTTCCAATCTTCCTTCTAGGGCTAGATCCAGCAGATATAGTTATACCTCCGGATGCTGATCCTGTGCAAAAAGTTCTGTTGAGAAAGATGTGGAATCTTCCCCCAAAGAATGCTGGTTGGTGCGCTTGGTTAAACTACTACTCAACCTACATAACAAACCTCATAACATTTAACTTCGGTTACTCACTCTTACAACCAACATGGAGCGTGTCAACGCTAATCCTAAGAAGATTACCTGAGACCATAATAATATTTGGTACAGCAACGATAATCTCAATAATTATAGGAATTAGACTTGGTGTACAAGTTGGCGCAAAAGCAGGCAGCAGGTTAGATGTTGCCCTAGTTTCTATCTCGTTATTCATGTATAGTCTTCCAGCATATTGGGTTGGTTTGCTGGGGATTCTATTCCTAAGCAGCTACTTGAAGATATTCCCAATCTCAGGATTCCAAACGGTTCCACCAATCAAGGACAGCTTCTTATTAACCGTTGATGTTATCTGGCACATTTCTCTACCCATTATATCAATGGTTCTCGTATCGTTTGGTTATGCGCTCTTATTGATGAGAAACAATCTGATAACTGTTTTAACTGAGGATTTCATATTGACTGCTAGGGCGAAAGGTTTCGATGAGCAATATGTACTTTATAGACATGCGTTGAAAAACGCGTTTATCCCCATGGTCGTCATCGTAGTGTTCTCTATAGCATTTATCTGGACTGGAGCAATTATTACCGAGCAAGTATTCTCAATACCAGGTATGGGGCAATTATTCTACCAAGCAATCATCCAGTATGACTGGTCTGTCGCCGAAGCACTTTTCTACCTCATCGCATTATCGACTGTTATTTCAATGTTCATAGTTGACATAGTTGTAGCGATTATTGATCCAAGAATTAGAGTCGGATAGGAGGGCGGAATATGAGAGTTGAAGGTCCCAGATTAGTTGAAGCATTTATCGAATTATTACCCATATATTCAATTATAATGGTAATTTCGAGCCTACCGTTTTTAACATGGTTCACAGTAATCACAGGAACAGAAACATATGGATTAACACCATTTGACAACGTTCAAGGCCAGTTATACTTCCTCACAGCAGTACTAGTTGCGTTGTATACCGCCTATGGGGCTTACCTCAAAGATCTTTTAAAGGAAAAAGGAATATCCATCGAATTCCACAAAGGGATCAAAATTGGCAGTATTGAATTTGTGCTAAATGATTTGACCGTGATTGGACTTATAATCTCAATAATAGTTCTAATTGAATATGTATCCCTAATAGGTAATATAACTGGAAGCGTCGCGATTTTCCTTATCTTCGCTATAATACTAATATACATGGGATTTATGACTGGAAACTATATAAGAATCGCACAGGTCCTATTATTCTTCAGTTGGATATTCATGTTCGGTTACTCACTTGATCTGATTAAAATCTACAAAAATGTCACAGGTGCTGGCGGTGACATTGTATCTAGTATAGCTACGTGGGCTGCGTTTATAGCGCCTCTTCTAGGTATAGTTTTTCCGAGATATAGATATCTAAAAGAGATTAAAAGGTAGGTGTTAAAATATGGCTAAGAAATTGTTTGAAGTTAAGAAAGGTTTTATTGTTATGGGGTTTGTACTGCTTTTGTTAACGCTTGTTTCCCCTAGCTTACCTTGGGTTTCGACAGGATATAGTATTGATGGGATAATTCGTTTAGGAAGAATCCAACAAATTAAGTACAGTGAATCCTTAGCGATAAACTTTGATTTATTCGGAAGAGGATATGGTTCATATACGGTTCTTGTAGGGGAAAGTGTTGAAACAACAGAGTTCTATGCTTACATGCCTCAATTAAGAACATTTGGTTACCTAAACCTAATAGGGTCGCTAATCGCTTCCGTTGGACTTGCAACACTTATAATATATGGCTTCCTAGATTTACCGATATTAGTTGCTCTAATTGGCACGGGGCTCGTAATAGTAGGAGGAGGTATAAATCTAGGAGTGAGTCTAGCAATATCAAGTTCTTATATTGGTATGACAATGATACTCAATGGCAAAGAGATTAATCTATCTGATTACTATAACTCCGTCCTAGTGAGAATTTCCCATGTTCCTGAGACACTCCTCGGCGTCCCCAACTTCTGTGGGTTAGGTATTGGTAACTTTATTAACCTATTAGGTGGGCTTGGCATGACTCTCATTGGAATTTACCTGTTAGCGAATGCATTATACCTTTACTTAAAGCCACCAGTAGAAGAAGAACCCATCGGCGTTATACCTGAATAACACCAATTTCTTCAATAAATTTTTTGTTTACGGGAAGTGTTAACATACTCTAGGAAACCTTCTAATTTTCTTCATACTAGAATTATCTTCTTGCATTTTGCATTATTTTTTAATGCTTAAATTTTTCTTAATATTCTTTAGAAGTTATCTTGAAGTTATCTGAGTTGACCTATTATGGCTGAACGTGAGGGAAACGTAAACTGGACTATAATTGGAATCTGGGTTCTTATATTTAATGTTATTGCAATTGTTATTGATGAATTCTTATATTTCTCCTATGGCATCAAATTCCTAGGTTTTGGAGGCACAAAGGCTTTCTTTGAATTTCATGTCCCACTATACCTAGCTATGTCCTTCCTCCTGGGGTTATTTTCATTTAGAATGCATCCAAAAGACATGTTTTATGCCTCATTTATAGGCCCCCTCATCTTCTACTTCCTAGACATGGTGATAACAATCGCGCAGTATGTTTACGGCGATACCAACATACTCTCAGAGATCTACTTAAATATCGGTCAAGATGCGCTGTTAAAGTACATATTCGTCAGCGGCATTGGCTCATTAATGTGGGTAATCGTAATTGTACCATTCCTCGCTGGAGGATTCCTTGTGGGACATGTTGTTGCATATACTTTAGTTAGAAAGAGAGCTGAGTCTAAGATTTTTAGAATGATAGAAGAACGCGAAGAACAAGATGATTGAACCTTTAACAAAATATTTTTATTTTTAAGAGCAAAAACTTGTTGTTTATTCTTCTTTAATATTCTCTAGTAATTCAGTTATTTTCTTCCTAAGGCTATTGAAGTCTGTTAAGGTTAAACCAATCGGCGTGTTGGCATCCATGATGAATGTTAGTATATAAGCGGTGTCGATATAACCTATAACGAATAGGCTCTGATCTGTTTTTATCACAACATTATCCAATCCTTTTTTACCTATCTCATCAGTGGTTCTGGAGGACATCGCCATTATAACTGAAGCAGCGGCTGCGATCTTTGATTCATCTAAGGCAGGAGTGTCCTTTTTTGTGATTTGAAGTACTGGCAGACCGTCCTTTGTGGCTATAACTATGTGTTGTATGTGAGTGTTTAATGCCATTAATGATTCCATATCGAATTTTACTTTATCAGATATTATTTCACCCACTTTAACTATTTCGATTGGTATAGAAGAGGACTCGGCTTCTTGGAAAGGTGTAACTGGAGGTTTAACTTCTTTTTCTTCACTGAAGATCGTTTCTATTTCCTCTTTAAGATTAGACACATCAATTTTCTCTTCAACTGTTTCGGGAGTGACAACTGTTAATTCCTCTTCTATTTTTGGTATTATGGCGACTATCTCTGCCCGTTCATATTTGTCAGGATTCTTAACGCTCACAACCCTAACGTAACCTTCGGCTCTCAAAGAGTTAATTAACCCCACTATCTCATCTAAACTAACATTGTAACCAGCAACCCTTAGATCCCTAACAATCTCATATATACAATGATTCCCATCAAGTAAATTGATCAGTTCCTCGTAAAATTTTTCATCGACATCTTTCTCTTTTCCCATGTCTTTTATAATACTCTGCAAGATAGGTATTATCTCCTTTTTGTCCCCCTTTATTGCTGGTGATAACTCAAAAACCCTAAAGTAGTACTCGATACTTGAAATTCTTGTCACCTCAATAAGCGTTTGTTTTTATCGATATGGTGATTAGCTATTTTCTAATCATAATAGATTATGATTCTTTTCTTTATTAATTTTTAAAACATATTAAAGTTATTCACAAGCCTCTTTTTTGCTTTATTTAGTTAAAATAAATCGTAAAAAGGTTCCATCAAATTTTATCAGTTTCAAAATGATACTCAAATATATTTAAGGATAATATTTGTCCTTTTAATATAAGGTACCTTATAGGGGACAGAGATTACGGTAATCGGAGGTTAAACCTTTGGATCTGACTATCAGCGAAAAGATTCTAATAATCATTAAGTCATTCGGTATCATCGGGAGGGAATCCGTTAAGAAAAACGAGATAACTGACGCTTACATCCTATTACAGGACGTGTTTTTTGACTCCATCGACAAAATAGATAGAATTAACCCACGGGAAATAGAAATACAAATAGTAGATGGCACAATAACAATGCTTAGAAAAATTGGACTCTTAGAAAAAAACATGAATGGATATATTTTAACGAAGAAAGGAGACATTTTTATCACCAACAAGTTAAGCTCAAGTGACGCCATAAATTACTTAAAGGCAAGCCTTGAGATAGCAAGCCTCCCCGAGATACAGAGACACCTATTCGCGCTCCTAGTAGCTCTAAAACATGATAAAGCATTGAAAGCACAACAAAAAACTGCAAAACATTTAGAGAAATCTTACCAGAGCCTTAAAAATGAATTAAAAAATAAAACATTAAAATCCATGCTAAATGGGGATTCGCGAACGTAAAATAATTTAACCAAAATACTTTTTGTATTCGACCTCCAATCTCTGCCAATCCTCTTTACCTATGTACCCCATCTCATATTGCCATTTTTGGAGTTCATAAACTGGCTTAAGAATATCTGGGTCCTTCTCATATGTAATCCTAACATTCTTTAATCGCTCAATGAAGTAATCGGCAAGACTCATTTTCAAGTCCAATGGGTGCAATTCTCCGTTCAAGTAATCCTTTACTACTTCATCGAACGCTCTGTATTCCTTATCTCCCCCATATTTCTCTGGTCTTTTTACCAAGAATTTTTCCTCGTAGGGAAATACTATGTACTTCAAGAATCCAAAGATTGGGTTATCTTCTGGATCAGCTGTTTCTGGAGGACAATAAGCAGATCTCATCTTTTTCTTTATTGTTTTTGGTGTATCAAATGTTGCTATGTGTGTTTTTGGTTTACTTGAACTCATTTTCTCTCCAGTCAAACCTTTTATTATTGGAGTATGTATGGCCACGGGAACCCACTTTTCGTGTTTTAGTCTTAGAGTTGCTTCAGCGAAGACTGTTCTAGCTAATACGTGAACTTTAAGTTGATCAGTGCCCCCGACTGCTATATCTGCTTCTAGATAGAGTATATCTAGAGCCTGCATTAATGGGTAAATATATTGACTAACTCTTGGATCCTCTGCCTCTCTCGCAATCATGGACATAGCTTTCCATGCTTCCTTTACCCTAGTATGCTCCGATAAGATGAACAGATCCAAGACGTAGTCACTTGAAAGTTGATACGAACTTCCTAGGACATATTTCGCGTTTAACCCCATCGCTTCAAAGGTTTTTTTCCAATGTACCAGCGCAACCTCTTTTATTAGTTCTGCTGGTCCCTTCCTATTGAGAAAGGCGTGTAAGTCCGCTAATAGAAGCGTTGGTTCAAAACCTATAGTGGATAGATCCTTCATTTTTTCGATGACTGGAAAGTACCCAATGTGCAGGGGGCCACTCGGCTCAAATCCAACATACGATTTTCCCTTAGTCTTATCGGCTAAAAGTTTTTTTAGATCTTCCTCTGTTAGCAAGAATTTCTCCATGGGTTCGGCTATATTTCTTGTAGCAATCGAGAATTTCTCTTTTATATCCAAATTAGCACACCCTCTTTATTTTGACTTATACAAGTTGTTTACTTTTTTAGCTTGGTTCGTTAAATTCCCTATCTAAGTCCATTCTCTTGATATTAGAATAACTATTAATGTTTTCAAGTTCTTTATCCTCTAACTCATTTAATATTTCTTCTGCAAATGAATACAATGTGTTTCTTACTTTTTCATACTTTAACAAGTTTTCCAAGTAGTTAAGTACTTTTTTTAATAGTCTAGAAGATCCTCTTCCGATATACTCACTATGCATATCTTTTTCATCCTCGTCGAGTTGATTAAAAAATAATGAGGCAATATCGTGTATACGCTCTAATGATTCTTTAATCGTGTTAAGTTCTATTTCATCATCAGTTAAAGCCTTAAGTATGTTTTTTGCTTTTTCCTTTAAGTCATCTCTTAGTTTACCTATGAGTCTTCCTTCGTCAATCGCGTCGTTAATAGCGTAGGATAAAGAGTTTAGAAAAAAAATTAACTCCTTGAAATGCTTTTCATCTGCGCTGATCAATGTCTTACCTCCTTTTCAGTTTATACCTTATTATGGCTATGGCAACCAAGATAATTAGTATCGCAATTTCGTACCGATACTCGTAAAGGAACCTAATTACTGGGTTTCTTTCGATTTGATAAACAATCTTAAAATGAAACACGTAAAAGACTGTACCGATTGTTAAACTTGATTCACTTTCAACAACACTTATAGTCCCAGATAAACTGTACTCTCCATTCCCCAAAGTTTTAATTTCTAGAGAATAAGCTTTCCCACCGTTAGTAATGGATGCGTTTTCTATCACTGCTTGAGGAGAACGCACAATAATGTTGATTTTTAGTGCTTCCTCGTATATTTTTGAGTTATTAGCAGGTGTTATACTTTTCAATGTTAAAAGGGGTTTTGATACGCTGAAGTGAACAACATCGTAACCTATGTTCCCCGCAACGTCTTTTACTGTAATGTTTAGTGTGTGCTCACCTGTTTTTATGGGCACCTCTGCTATGCTAATATTATATGAGTTTCCCTTTGTTTCTACCAAAAGTTTTCCATCTAAGTATATTTGGGAACTGTAATCATTTGTTTCAGTGACCTTCCACTTCACCATGATAGTTTCATACACAGCGAATGTTGAATCGTTTAGCGGTAAAACTATGCTTACAATGGGTGGAGTCGTGTCAACCAGAAAACTTAATTTAACTCTCTCAATTTCAATGTTTGTTGAGTTATAAGCAACAACCTCTAATAGATTACTTCCCTCACTCGCAATTATTGTAGTGTTTAACCAACCGTTAACAAAATCCGAAACATTTTCTATGAACACACTGTTCAACACTAGGCCTATCTTTGAGACAACAGTTTCATTTACCTTAACTTTCAAATTGATATCCTTTGTATTGTAAATTGTTTCATTCATTGGACTATAGACCACAAACGCCTCAGTCTCAACAAAGTTAGGAGTTAACGGGTCTGTATGCAAAACGTAAACTTCATCATAATCAGAGTAACCATCTCCATCAGTATCTGGATTTGTTTTATTTAATCCATGCTCGATTTCATAATAGTTGGGTAAGCCATCACCATCACTATCAAATGGTTCCACGCCATCCACCAAGGAACTGTTCCAGTCAAAACTGTAAACTTGTCTAAAGAACGATCCAATATCCCTCGACTTAATTATTACCCCGTATTCTCTATTCAAGTTTATTGCTCCGCTCGACCAATTTATGCTTCCAACGAAAACCAGCTCATCGTCAACAATGATTCCCTTATTGTGGAGAAAGATTTCATCGTTTATGTCGACAAAGGCAGGGAGGACATGAAAACCATAAGATTCCAGAGAATCCTTGACATCACCATAGTTTCCAATTGAGTTATCTTCAAGGATTATCATAACTGTCACATTCTTTTTGTCATGAACATATCTCAAGAGATCCACAAGGTACCATGCGCTATCCTGTATATAGATTTGCTCTATGAGTATTGTGTGATTTGCACTCAAGATTAGACTTGCCAGCGAGTCATTAGAATTAATGGGTGACGCTATAGGCACTACAGGCACATCGAAAACTGTTTTTTCAACGTTAAAATATGGGGCATAGCCCAAGCTTCCATAGTTTGGCGGAGCTTTCCCCGTACCGTCTTCTGCTGGGTTGTAGTTTTTTCCATTATTGAAATCTTCGCTAAATATTTTCAAGTAAAATGAGACCACCGTTTCATCATAGATTGCAGTCATCCATCCCCTGCTCGGTGTATTATACACAATTTTCTCTATTGAACTTGGGTTACTCGGATAGGCTGTTGGAACAAAATTGTCACTTGAGATAAGAACAGTTTTGTTGTCCACTATTATGATTTTTCCATGGTAGTAGTACCAAGTGGTTTCTAGTTTTACTCTTACATCAAAGCCCTCTTGTGCTAGTTGATAGAATTTATTAGCGTAGTAGCGATTGTATTCATCCGCATTATCCAAAGAATTTCTATAACCAGTATCGTTCTCTATCAGAACTCTAACTTTTATGCTAGGTTTTTCGCGGAGTGTATGGTTTATTAGTTGGAATATGTCTTCGCTCCAAAACTGGTAAACCTCAATATAAATCGACTCGTTAGCTGATGTTATAATCTCACTTAATAGCTTGTAAGATCCGTCTGGAGATACCGTAGTTGTTAACTTTGATGCACTGTAGTTAAAGCTTAATGAAGGTTCACTCTGAGAGGGAGAATAAAAACCCATGGGCTCCAAACTCACTTTCGATACTACTTCGTTATTAAAGTTTTGGATACTGCCGAAAACGGCTAATACAATTATGGTAACAAGAATAAATTCCTTTTTCACTTTGAAGTCGCCCCTATTAGAACTTTATTTTTTCGTCCTTTATTATTTTGTGCAAATTGTTTTTATGCATCATAAACGTTATTTTTCATTTAACCTAAAACGGAACTATTAAACCTTACACTTGTAGTTTCCAATTTAAAGCAAGCTATAAGCAACCAGGAGAAAAGGAGGTCCTCGTTTTGGGCTTTAAGTTGATGAGCTTTAATCTCGACGAGACCCTAATAAAGGTACCGTCCATAGCCGTTGTTTTATCATACGTTGACGCAAGCAAACTAATGAGATACAACAAGTTGATTTCACTCTTGGAGAAAGGAGAAATAAGAAAAGAGGAAGCATTACACCAGAAAATAAACATGCTATTAGGCATATCAATTAGTGACATAGAAAATGCACTTTCAAAGGCTCCATACATGAAAGGAATTAGTGAAGTAATATTCGAATCAAAACTCATGGGCTTAAAATCGATCTTAATAAGCGAGAATCCAGACGTAATATGCCAATATGTTGCAAAACGTTTCGGTTTCGACGATTACATTTGCTCTAAAATAATGATTGAAGATGGAAAAATTGTGGGGGTTAAAAGTTTACTCCTCAACAAACTTGATGGCTTAGCAGAGTACATAAGTAAATTCAAAATCGATTTCTCAGAATGCTTACACATAGGAGGGGATGAAAGTGATGTACCAATATTCGAAAAGGTAGGCTTCAGTGTCGCTATAAATCCAAAAAGTGAAAATGTTAGAAAAAAAGCAAAAATAGTTTTAGATGAAGTTAATGATCTCAAGATTATTTTTGATTATTTACCAGTCAATCAATTAGACTAATTCTTTCATTTTCCTAATAATGGCGTCAGCCATCTCACTTGTACCCACGGGCTCTCCACCAATTATTCTTGTTATGTCGTATGTCACATACTTACCTTCTTTTATCACTTCCCTAACTGCTTTCTCAACAAGATCAGCTGGTTCATTCATGCCGAGGTGTCTGAGCATCATCACTCCAGATAGAATTGTGGCTGTTGGGTTCACTTTGTTTTTACCAGCATATTTTGGTGCGCTTCCATGTGTGGGTTCAAACATTGCGTATTCGTCTCCAATGTTTCCACTTGGCGCAACACCTAGTCCACCAACTAGACCAGCCGTTAGGTCAGATAGAATATCTCCCATTAGATTTGTTGTCACTAGAACATCGTATTCGTGTGGTTTCACCACGAGTTGGAACGCCATGTTGTCAACGATTCTGTCTTCTGCTTCTATGTCAGGGTAATCTTTTGCTACCTCAAAGAATATATCTTTGAATAAACCGTGTGTCTCTTTTAGTATATTTGCTTTGTGTACCACCGTCACTTTCTTTCTGTTGTATTTTCGAGCGTATTCAAAAGCGAATCTTGCTATCTTCTCGCTAGCTGTTCTCGTTACGATTCCTATTGTTTCTGCTGCGAGTCTTTTGTCGCCAACGGTATCTATTCTGTGCTCTATTCCAGCGTAGAACTCCTCTGTTCCTTCCCTGATCACTACTAGGTCAACGTTTGGGTACTTTATGGATAGGCCTGGGAATGATTTCGCGGGTCTTACTATTGCGTATAATTCGAAGATCTTTCTTATTGCTACGTTAACGGATCTATATCCCGTTCCCACTGGTGTAGTTATTGGTCCTTTCCATACGACTTTGTTTTTTCTGATGCTCTCAATTGTTTCCTCTGGCAATGGGTCTCCGTATTTTTCGTATGCAGGTATTCCGGCTTCTTTTACTTCCCATTCAATCTTGTAGTTGTAGTGGTCTAATGCGGCTTCTATTACTCTCTTTGAGGCTTCGATTAGTTCGGGTCCCGTACCATCACCTGGTATTAAGGTTACTCTGTGTGATACCATGTAATTCCCTCTTCGAATGGTTTTATGTTTCAATATTGTATTGTATATATTATTTAAAGATATGATAATAACCCCTAGAGCTTTAAAAATAGTTTAAAAACAGCCTTATAAGACATTCTTCCCAACTAATCTTAAAATGTCTTCTTCCCTTACTTAAAGTTAATTTTTTGTCTGTATTTTTTAAAAAAATTAATTTTTTTGAGCAATCGTGTATATATTTTCACTATTTAAAGTTATACTCAAAACTTATTGAGTATATATATGTTATTAATTTATTTAGAGCCACATTAAATTATACTTGTAAAACTTTTCCTAAAGGTGCAAACAATTGTCTCAACAACCAGAGATTCATAAAGGACTGGATGGAATAATCGTTGCGACATCCAAGCTAAGCTATATTGACGGAGCTCAAGGTAAACTGTACTACTATGGATACCGCATAGAAGACATAGCAGAGCATGCCTCGTTTGAGGAAGTAGCGTACCTATTTTGGAACGGAAAACTACCCACAAAAAGCGAACTCGAAGAACTCAAGAACATGCTCAAAGAGAACAGGAAGCTCCCGCAAGAGGTAATAGACATAATGAAGAAACTCCCCAAGAACAGCCACCCCATGGATGTTTTAAAAACAGCGGTTGCAGCTTTAACACCTTTCGATCCAGAAATAGACGATAATTCTCATGAAGCAAACTATAGAAAAGCCATAAGGCTTACAGCGAAATTCCCAACAATTGTAGCGGCTTGGCACAATATAAGGGAAGGGAGAGAGCCAATAGATCCAAACCCCAACCTTGACCATGCTGCCAACTTCTTGTACATGATGTTTGGCGAGGAACCCGACGAATTCAAAGCAAGAACTATGGACGTAGCACTTATATTGCACGCAGAACACGGAATGAACGCTTCAACGTTCTCCTGCATAGTAACTGCATCAACTCTCTCAGACATGTACTCCGCAATTACATCTGGAGTAGCAACACTAAAGGGACCACTACACGGTGGGGCCAACGAAAGAGCCCTAAAAATGCTAAAAGAGATAGGGGACGTATCCAACGTTGAAAAATACATCGATGAAAAACTAGCTAAAAAAGAAAGAATCATGGGATTCGGCCACAGGGTCTATAAAGCTTATGACCCGAGAGCAAGAATATTCAAATCATATGTGGAGAAAATCGCGGAAATGACTGGCGACGAAGAAGCAAGAAAATTGTTCGAGATAGCAAGAAAGGTAGAAGAAGTCATGATTGCCAAGCTAGGCCACAAGGGTATTTTCCCCAACATTGACTTCTATTCTGGAATCGTATACAATGCCCTTGGAATACCATCGGATCTCTTTACTCCAATATTCGCAATAGCGCGAGTTGTGGGGTGGACTGCACACGTTTTAGAATACCTCCAAGAAAACAGGCTAGTTAGACCAAGGCAACTTTATGTGGGTGAACTTGATAGAGAATTTATACCAATTGATAAAAGATAAAAATGATTTTCCCCTTGTTTTTATTTACTTTTTTCCGCCTTTATTTTTTCGATATAATTCTCAAATTCTCCAACTTTCTGTAAGTATTCCCCATACTCTACAAGCGCCTTCATACCAACCGCCGCTCTTTCTGGTGTATCATAGCTTGGTATCCCATTTTCATCAAATTTTCTTCTTACCCATTGAGCCATTTCCACGCTTCCAACATCAACTACAACGCAAGGTTTATCGTACTTTTTCATCACATTAACGATCTTGTCGACGAATGTCTCCGTAATAGCGGGGGGATGATGCAGAGCTAAGAAAATTACTCCATCAACTTCCTCAGTTTTCAATGCTTCTTCTAAAGCAACCGCATGAGCTTCTTCGCTGGCACTAGCTGATAAATCTATTGGATTAGAGAATGTAGCGACGTTTGGTATTACCCCTTCGTTAACTTTTTCTTCTAGTCTTTTCTTAAGTTCTTTAGGAAGTTCTATTATGTTTAATCCTATGAATTCAGCGTAATCCGCCGTTAGTATTCCTGGTCCGCCGCCATTAGTTATAACTACAATTCTATTACCCTTCGCCGGCGGTTGGTACACTAAAGCTTTAGTCATGTCTGTGAACTCGGGTATTGAATTAGCATAGAGCATTCCTGCTTCTTTGAATGCTGTCTTATAGATTCTTATGTTCCCGGCTATAGAAGCTGTATGACTCGCTACAGCTCTTGACCCCGATTTTGTTTTTCCTCCTTTGAGGACAACTATTGGTTTTTTCTTCGTAACCTCTTTGGCAACCTCGTAGAGCTCCCTCCCCCTATTCTCCCCATATATGCCTTCAATGTAGATCATTATTACCCTTGTAAATGGGTCGTCTTTGAGGTATCGCAACATTTCTACTTCGTCAACGTCAATTTTATTGCCGAAGTTAATGAACTTCGCTATACCAATATTTTGCCCATACATATAATCCAAGACTGTGCCACCGAGAGCACCACTTTGAGATAGGAAAGTAACGTGCCCTAAACTTGGTCTAGGCATTGACTCAATTATTTTACCTTCCACTTTTTTTCTTAGAGGTAAGAAAAGAGTATCGACTCCTGAGTGGTTGTCCAGTATGCCAATGCAGTTTGGTCCAATTACTCGTATTCCATACTCTTTAACCACATTTCTTAATTGCTGATCCAACTCATAGTTTCCTACCTCTGCGAATCCTGCTGAAACTATTATCGCTGCTTTCACTCCTTTTTCCCCTGCTTCCTTTATCGCGTTTGGGACAAATTTTGCTGGAATCAACACAACTGCTAAGTCAATTTCATCAGGTATTTCTAGTATTGATTTGTACAGTTTTTGTCCAAATAGCTCTCCACCTTTTATGTTTACACCGTAAACTTTAGCCTTGAGAATACCTTTTTCTCTGTTCTCTAACATGTTTTTGAAAACCGTCCAACCCATTGAATATTCCTTTCTAGACACTCCAATGATCGCGATACTTCTAGGATTAAAAAACGACTCAATCTTTCTGAGCGCCTCTTGGTTTTCAATACTGCTACCCGTATTAAACGACATCTAAATCTACCTCAAAGGTATCAGCTCTACCTAGAATAAGAGTATTGCGTTAATTAAAAACAACTAAAGTGAGCAAAAAATTTCCAAATTGATATATTCGGTACTAATGAAAATTCTCCCATCGTTAAAATTTTATAGTTTGAAAGTTTAAAGGCTAAATTAAATCAAACATTTGTTTTATTTTCAGTTCTTTTAAGTCGAACTTTTTCAGAATGTTATATCCTTTTTCTTTCAATATATTAACCAAGATCAAAGCCTCTTTGTAGCTCAAGTAGTCCCCAAGTTTAGCAAGTATATCCTCTTTCTTAATCTTCTTCATTGTAAGATACATGTTCTCAAGCTCCATTAACCCTTTCTTGTATCTCTCAAGTTCACGTTTTATCCATAAAATCCTTAGAGAAGGATCACTATCCCCCTCTGTCTTTATCTTTTCAAATATTTTTTTCAATGGTTCTATGTTAATTGAGGGGGGCTTGGGTTTCGCCACGT
Source organism: Candidatus Njordarchaeota archaeon (assembly GCA_029855985.1). The sequence continues at coordinate 14,503 of JAGSHR010000237.1, read as the reverse complement.
CAATTACTACAGTGTTGCCGTCGATAACGTCTGATACTTTACCACTTAGAACGTTTCTTATGATTACTTTTATAGCTTTTTCCAATTTAGGATCTTCTGAACTAACTTTTATTTTTTTCCCCGCAAGTACCCAATAAACAATTATGGCTAGTATGTTTACTCCAATGAGATTCAATAGGTCCACGAGCATCTTTTCCTTCTCGGCAGCCTCTTTAATGATACCCTCATACACAATTGAACCTCTTACGTCGCCATTCACATCAACATGCAAAACAAGCAAATGAGGAGGATCACCGTGCTCATACGGTATAACCGTGATACCTCCTTCACTTTCCTCTAACTTTGATTTAGGAACCCTCAAAATTATTAGTTGATTGCATTTTGGGCAAACCGTTCTTATTGTTACCATTTCCTCTTGTGTTTGATTGGGAGTCATACATATTCACCTCAACCTAACATCTTCTCTAACCACCCTGGTGTTAACGTACCAAGGTAGATTAGTAACAATCCAAGAATCATTGAGACATAAGCAGGAATCATAAACAATGTGTATGGTTTACCACCACCAAAAACAGCATCAAGCACATAGAAAAAAAAGAAACCTATCAACGTTAAGAAACCATACTTTGTGATTCTAAGCTTGTTTAGGATAATTTTCTCTTGAACCTTTTGAATCCTTCTATTGCTTTCCTTAACAGCCCTATAAATCACATAGAAATATGTTAACATTAAAAGCAGATTTGAAAAGATTCTTGTATCAAATGCATTTTTGGGAGTTATAATGCCGTAATAGTTTGTAGGTAACGATAAGAGGAATATTGCAAAAGCATAGAGCATAACTACGAACATATAATGTTTATTTGTTACTTGTGAGTAATATTCATTTTCTACGAACAAATAAAAATATAACACAGCGGCGTACCCAAAGATCATTGATATTCCTAAGGACAGAGGGTAAAAATATAGTTTGAAACCTAAAATTGGTATGTAGGCATTAGATACATTGTTTAACATAAACCAAATCAAGCCTAGACTTAAAACTAACATTGTTAACATGAAGAAGACATAATATAAATAAAAGAATCCGAAGGATAACTTTTTCCTCTCGCTTTCAAACAGCTCTCTAGCAGCGTTTATATAATAAGCTATATTCAATGTTACTAACAATCCAACAATATATGTCACTAAAGCGAGATTAATTATTAATTGATAATCACTATAATAATAAGGTTTTGGGAAATCTTCAGTATATGTTAAACCCAACATTATGAATAATAGTAGAATTCCTATTATGGTTAGAATAGCCATTAAGAAATTAAAACGCTTATAATCAACCTTCACACTCACACACCCATGAACATTAATGATAAATAATCATTGATAACGAAAATAAAATAAACCTATTACAAAAATATAAATTAATGTAATTATAATTTTGTCCCTTAAGATAAGATTTCGAACAATAGTTCATGTTTAAATTCTTAAGTCAGATTCATCTGTATTTATTTTTATCATAAAACTTGAGATTTATCTAGTGAATTTAAATTATTAATGACAACATTTAAACCTTATCTTGACAAATAGTCCTATTGATTTTCAACAACCTCTTGATCTTATTCATCTCCAATATTTGAACTTAGATACCGAAAAATCCTAAGATGTTGAAAAGTTATAGCGAATTCATATAAGAACTATATTGGATTTCAAATGATGGTGAAAAACGTGGAAGTCAGTAGCAATTTTAGGAATAGAAAGAAACAGTTTATGGAAAAGCTTCAGGAAGCTCTTGATGCAGGATTAGTAGATGAAGATATAATTGATGTATTGGATTTAATAAACGCTTTACCGTTCGCTTACACAACCTCATCATGCTCAGGAAGAATTATGTTAATTGATATACCCCCAAGTGAAAAAAAGTACGAAAGTAATAGAATAGCACGTTGGCACAGCGTGATAGACTTTGACACTTTCTGGGAAACAATAACTAATTATAAACCAAAAGGAACATTGTGGCTCAAGGTAGATTCGTTTATTGTGGCATTCGCTGTGAACTCGATCGATTGGGCAGCTTACTTTTTGAAACTAGCTAGGTTCTTGGGTTTAAAGTATTCTGGAGTTCGCTCGATAAACTTGAAAGCAGACCACATAATTTTAGACATAGCGAGCACTGAGCACGTTCACTTACCCTTGTCAGATACGGAGAAAGGTCTTTTGATAACAAAAGAATACGGTAAATACATTTATGAGATAGCCACCTACAAGCTTAGAAAGACTAAAGAGAGACTTAATCGTTTTAGAGTTGCACTCAAAATCCTAAACGAGTTATATGAAAAAGGGGAACTCGATCCGAGGAAGGAAAACTTTAAGCCTTATGCTGGGGCACTAGGATAAAGATGCGGAATGAGGTAAAATAATAGCAGTTTTATTCTAAATAACCATCATATTGATTATCTTGGAGTTCAACTGATAGCGCGAGTGTTTAGAATGAGATTATTTGGTACATCGGGAATTAGAGGAACCCTAGAGAATTTGCTTAGACCTGAAAACGTGTCAAAACTTGGACTCGCTATTGGCACATTCTTCGGTGAAGGCGCAACTCTCGTTGTTGGAAGAGATAATAGAGTTCAATCTCAACCTGTGGCTCTATCTCTTCTCTCAGGACTCATATCAAGCGGTGTGAATGTCATCGATGTAGGAATGGTTCCCACACCTGCGCTCCTATACACACTGAAGGACCTAAAAGTTGATGGCGCCATAATGGTTACTGGGAGCCACGCTATCCCCGAGATAACGGGGATACTAGTCTATAATAGCGATACATCCGAGTTAAACAAGGAACAGGAAGAAAAAATTGAGGAGATCTACTTTTCGGGTAAAATGAATCGTGTAACTTGGAAAAACGTGGGATGGATTGAGCCCTATGATGAAGCCTTCGAGCACTACTACGAGCATGTCACATCTAAAGTTGATTTAAGTAAAATTGAGGGAGAAAAAATTGTTATTGATCCTGGACATGGAGTCATGGCTGGGTACTTACATAGACTAATGGTTTACTCGGGCTTAAGAGTTATCTCTCTTAATGACATTCTTGATCCAACCTTCCCTGTAAGGGACCCCTACCCGCGACCCGAAAACTTAGAGGACATGGGAAAAGTAACTAAAGCCTCTGGAAGTTTACTAGGTGTTGGAACAGATGGAGACGGAGACCGTGCAATATTTTCAGACGAAAAAGGAAATATTCTATGGGGAGATGTTACTGGGGCGCTTTTCGCTATTTACGCGATAAGAGAATCTGGAAACAAGAAAATTGTTGCACCAGTAAACACAAGCATGATGGCAGAGCTTGTTATTAGAAAACATGGAGGAGAAATTGTTTACTCCGCTGTTGGACCTCCTGCAATTGTGGACACAATGAAAAAGAATGGTTCTTACTTTGGTTTCGAGGAGAGCGGTAAGTACATTTGGAGCGATGCAATAATGTATGGTGATGCAGCCTTAGCAACACTAAAATTGGTTGAAATACTTGTCACGGAAGGGAAGACACTATCCGAACTCGTGAGTGACTTCCCAAAATTTAAACTAGTAAAAGTAGCTATAAGGTGTAAAGACGAAATAAAAAAGAAGGTACTAGAAAAAACCGTAGAATACATAAAAAAGAAATTTGAGGGGCAATATAGATTGATAACTGTTGATGGCGCGAAGTTTGTTTTCGAAGACAATAGTTGGCTCCTCATAAGACCTTCTGGGACAGAACCGATATTCAGGGTCTTCGCCGAAGCAGAAGATGAGAAAAAAGCCATGGAATTAGCTAAGCTAGGGGAAGAAACAGTTAAACAATATATAAAGGAACTCTCTTGAGCCTAAACTTAACTTAATTTTCTCTAAGTTGAGTCCTTACATATTATCTTTCTTCCTTCTCCATCAAATATATTGTTATCTTTCAGAATGTTATTTGGAGTCCGTGTGGTGCACGCTCAGCATTCTTGCTCAGAGCAGGTCTTGTCTCGTCATTCTCCAAGTTATTGAAAATAACGAATATTTTTTAAATCTTTAAGGAACCATTTTGACTTAAAAACTCCGATCACATAAAAACAATATTATTTATATATGTGGTGTTGTTAAAGAGTGTAATTAAAGATACAACTAATATCTCGTAAGCGTAGCATTGGTAATACTGGTGGGAAAAGTGCAGTTAGTTTCGTCATTACCTCAACTAGTCAACAGGATTTCTCCGTACAGGAATTCACTATTTTTAAACACGGATAATGCGATATTCGAACTTAAGCTACAAGATAATATAATATATGAGAGAGGAAGATGGACTGGCGCTTTCATTCAAAATGTTGAAATTGTTAATTCAGCTTTCATTGTTGGAACCGATAAGGGCCTAATACTTTTTGATGGGTCAAAACAGTTACCAGTATGGACTGGAGATAAGACGCTTGTCCTATCAGGGAAATTTGGAAAAGAAACGGTTGGTTTTGCTCTAACATTATACAATAATGCGGGAAGAAAATATCTTAAGCCGAATCCAGTTACATTAGATGTTGTAGAGGGCAAAAAGAAAAAACTTTGGACAGCTGACAAGATACCATTCTTTACTCCCTACGGTGGGCTGCTTAACGATTATTTAGTGAACTATATACTTGGCTTAACTCACACTTTAGATGTAGATGGGGACGGTTTCGATGAGTTAGTAATGATCACACCGAGTATAGAGAACTCATATCTTCTAATCATTAAGGTCAACGAGGAAAAACTTAAACTTGAAGCTACGGTGAATGATGAAGGCAAAAAGGAGTTTGTAAGCCCTCTTGAAGTTAATCCTACTCCTCTCCCGCCCTACACGTTTAGGCCAATTTACTCTGTTAAAAAAGACATTGATTTGGATGGCTTCGATGAAGTAGTGTTACTCTCAAAGCCTGAGGAAAACATCTACACAATTTCAATGATCAAGTTCCCCTTGGGGAGACCAGATATTCAAACGATATACCAGTTTCACGCAGAAGACTTATTTGAGGATATCACTGATGATGGAGAGATTTGGTTTGGTGTTGGGGACATAAATGGTGATGGAGCCCTTGAGTTAATCCTTGTATGGGAGGAAAAACCAGATATCGGTGAACTCTACTCAAAGTTTTCTATTGTTGTAGTCGATTTCTTTGGCGAAATTGCTAAATCAAATGAGGTGCTTCAAGATTACCCAATATCCCAACTATTGATAATAGATGCTGATGGTGATGGCTCGGACGAGATAGTAACTTTAAACCCGCTCGGGATATCCATTTGGAACCTAGAGAATAACAGCGATGGCTCAATCGCGTTCCAAAAAAACAGGTTTATCCCATTAATGGAGCAAATCCAAGGTTTGGATCTATCAAGTAATGGTTCAATTTTTGCTTTTGGTCCTGTTATTAGCACTAGTGCCTCAGAAGAATGGGTTATATACGAGTTCAAAAACCAGAGCTTTAAAGTATATCCTAGTCTACCCATATTCGACAAAATAATAGAATTCAAAGGAGAGATTTTCATTAAAACACGAGATAATCAGCTACTAGAGGTTAGTAATTCAAATGTCAAGAGCATAATGGATAAAGTCGTGGATGCGGTTAAGTTCAACGAAAAACTGATCATCGGATTGGATTCGGGTGAATTGATAGCATTTGAAGATGTAGCCAAAAAACCAAAAAGATTAGTAAATCTTAAGGGCAAATTTGTGGGTTTCTCTATTAACAGTGAGAATCTTTATGCATGCGCTATGGATGATAAGAACCTAGTTTGCAAGGACGTATTTGGAAAAGCCCCTCAAATCAATTTAACAGTAGATGATAAGCCAGATTGTTTGTTATTAGAAAATGCTATGGGTAAAACTTTCGTTATTATCTCCTATGATAACTCGATAGAAGTATTTGACGATCACGGGAATGTCCTACTTAAAGTTCATGAGGCCAAAATCACGCCTGGAAAGTTCACGGTTTTGAGAGACAACAAAGAAACACTTATTTTGATCTTGAATAATGGTTTTTTGTACGCGATTAGACTTGCAGATGAAGTTGAATATGTAAATGTAGGCTTTAAGGCTTGGAATGCCATCCTAAAGAAAACCGGTGAAGACGAGTTTTATATAGCTTACCGCGATGGAATCTATTTGGCTGAGAAAGAGGAGATCTTTAAATGAAAATCTTAACACCTAGAGAGTTATATGATCGAATTTTGAGGATAATTACTATTTGGACGACAGGGATAAAGAAGGATAAAGTTGGTGGATACGTTAAAATCACGTTGAAAAACGCGGATAAAGGGGCGACTATTCGGTACAATATTGCAATCAACAGGGTTCTCGTGAAAAAGACGCATGAAGCAAGGGGATTCATTGAGTTAACAGTCAGTCGATCTGTTAAAGAGAAAAAGGGAACTGAACCCTTGTCTCTCCCAAGTGAAAAGAAAGTGAAACACTTATTCAACATGAGCTATTACATGTTTGCTCAGGAAGGCAAAACCACACACAACTTTTTCAAGTACTTGGACAACATAATGACTTTGCGAGAGACAAAGACATCATTGATATTGCCCCCATTTATTCCAGATTTTGTGGAGAGATTAGAGAAGAGACTAGTGCATATTTATAGCGATTTAGAGCATGCCTATAATGTGTTAAAACCAGAAGAAGTATCATACAAGGTTGATATCACCGGAAAAAAGAGCGATATAATCGTCGGCGAGGCGCTTGGTCGAACAATTAGGTTAATAACTGCGGAGTACTCTGACGAATCCAACCTCAGAAACATCAAGAGAATGCTCGTTAGACATGGAGGATTATCTAAGGATGAAGTTAGAAAATTTGATGAAAAATGGCATAGTGGAGTAAAGGAATTAATTAGAATCAGCATTGATTACATGAGAGACCTATTGGAAAACCCTTCGTCCGAAGATTTCATAAAAGGACTATTAGCAGGTATGATCCAAGAATCAGAGGACCCAAGCGTATATTTCAATGCATTTTTGTATCTTAGTGATATTTACAATGTTGGGGACAAATTGAGAGACATTCAAAGTATCATCCGCGATAAACTAAGGATTTCCTATGAAGAATTTGATGCTAACAAACACTTAGAGACACGATCGAGGATCATAGTCAATGCCTTCTTAAAAAAAGATTATGACAAAGTGAAACAAGTAATAAATGACTTGGACGAAAAGGAATTAGACTCAATTCTCTCAAACATATTAACCGATTTAACACTAGATAGAGAGACAAGATTAGCTATCTCCCTAAAGATTCTCGAAGAAAAAAATGCGCCCTTGGAGCGTATTCTTACATTCACAAACGAGATGATAATCGACGAGGAATCCCTCGTTGGAGCAATAATAACAGCAATAAGGACGTTATCACAAAACAAGAGAGAAGAGATACTTGTTTCACACCAAAGATTAGCCAAACATGTATCGAGATTCGCGTTCAGTAAAGATATCAGAAGATTCCCATACAGCATTCTCATCCCAATAAGTTATAAACTTCTATCAGAAATGGAGAAAAGAGAAGGACTACACGAGAAAGCCGAGAAAACCTATAAAATAGCCTTAAGAATAGAAAACTTCCAAAAGAAAAACGGAGGCAACGGAAAATGATACTAAGTGGCAAAGAAGTAGCAAAATTTTTAGAAAACATCAAAGAATCCCAGATCCAACCCAGCGGAGTCGATTTGACAGTTGAAAAAATACTGGCACTCGATGGGAAAGGCGAGTTACTGAAAGAAAATGTTATCCTACCCAAGTATAAGGAGCTGCCCACCAACGATAACAAGTGGTACCTAAGGCCAGGTATCTACATAGTCACCTATGAACAAATAATAAGAATACCCAGTGAAGCCGCCGGGATCGTCTTACCGAGATCCTCCCTAATGCGCATGGGAGCCATCATCTACACTGCACTCTGGGACCCAGGCTACGAGGGGAAAGGTGCCAGTTTGCTTCAAGTTGTCAACCCAAACGGTGTTGTCATCGAAAAAGGAGCTAGGATTTCCCAATTAATCCTCTTTAGATCTGAGGCTAAAGAAAAATACTCTGGGAGATATCAAGGTGAGGGATTAAACTTTAGATGATCGGAATAACGATCTTACATTCTTCCCCCTTAATTTCTATGTATTTATCTACGTTTTTCTCCCCATATTGTTTCGCAGCTATTGCACAGATTAATGAATCTAAAACATCTTTGTTAAATGTTGTTTTGGTTCCCAGTTTTAGGTTCTCCTTTGATAATATGTGAATAAACATTGAAAATAACTCGGTTTTGCTCTTATTAGAACTAGTCAAACCTTTCAACTTTAGTGCACCTGTTGGAAACGACTCTATAACGTTAAAATCCTCAAGTTTGCTTTTGATTTTAATCGCTGTCATTGTTAGATCTTTCATGTATGGCCATGTGACTGGTAGCGGCTTCATACCCATTTTTTTCATTTGAATGTCACATTCCCTGAAAGCTCCTTCTTTAGGTAATTGTAGGGGCGCGTCAATAGCAATGCATTTTGGTTTTAGTTTATTAACTAACTCAACTATATCCTTTATGTTTTGGGCATTCCTTACGTAAAGAAGTTCTCCGTTCAATATGGAAACTGTACTAGGCTTCTTTCTCATTAAGGCTAGATCTATACCCATATATACGCTTGACGTCATAGAATATGAGGATATTTTAATTCTTTTTAAACCTAAACTCTGGGCAATTTATAAAGAAGATTGTAAGGTATTCCGCTTCTATGTTGTGAGTGATATGGTTAAGCCCTGGGTTATTACAAGATGCGAACAATGTGAAGACTGGGAAGAAGTATACTATTGCATTGACTGTAAAAGATTTTATTGCACACACTGCTTGATCGATAACGGGGACCACTATAATTGTCCCTCTGGTGAAGACCACAAGATATTCAAAGTAAAGGATTATGGTAAAGCGATTAGGGATAAACTGTACGCCAAGATAAACGAACTTGCCGTATTACAGGAGTCCCTTGGAACAACGTACAATAAGTTATTGCTCCTCAAGCGGAAAGCTATCGAGTTAAACAACTTGAAACTGTACCATTACTTTGAAATCTCAAACAAAATTTACCTTACCCTCAAAAAGATAGATGACGTGATGTTCACGTTATTACAACACTATAACAACCTAAAGGATAAGATAAAAGAGAATATTCACACCATCTTTCGCTACCTTAACAACCAAAATTACACCTCATCGAAGGAGCAATTAGAAAAATTATTGGAAGAAATAAGAATGGGCGAATCCCAAATACAAAGCCTCAAAGAGGAAGCGGACGCTATCGAAAGTGAGATCAGGAAAACGGAAGAGGAATATTTGAATCTGTCACAAACCTTACAAAAAGAACTCTGGGAACAAGAATACATTTACAGCAAGTTCGCTTTTGACAACAAAAAAACTTTAGTAATCACAAACAAAAGGGTCCTCTTGTTGAAAAAGAAGAAGGTCGCTAACCAAGTAAAACTCGAGCAACTCGGCAAAGCGATAACCAAGAAGAAAATGTTTTTCACCGGCGTAATAATGCCAATAAACGGAACTAACGAGGAATTCAAAATACCTTGCAACGGGTATGAATGTTTGACAATAATAGAGAACATCAATTACGCAAAATTGTTAACGGACAAGATTCAAGAATTCAATGAAAAGTTCACAAAAATGGACAAATTGGAAAGCATTGAAAATCGCATGGAGAACCTAATAGAACTAAAGGAAGATATCCTGAACTTGATAGATAAAACTATTCAAAGAAACCTAGAGAGACTGCTTGGAAGATTCTACTATAACGGAAACAGTTTCCATGAGTTTGAAAAGAAAATAGATGACACAAACAGTTTACCATTCCACCTTCTATACACCAAGAAAAACAATAAGAAACCAGAAGTGAAACCCAGAGAGAAACTTACAGACGCATTTAGGAAAACCATTGAGGACACCTTACGTAATAGCAATGAATTACTCAAAAGAAACCCCAGAGCACTAGTGAAAAAACTCATCTCAATGAAGAATCAAATTAAACAAGTAATCGACGATGGGGAACTCGATGCAACACTAATTGTGGTCTATCACCAATTGAATCAATTAATTGATAAAATTAGGGAATTTGAAGAAAAAAACAAAACCAGTGACAACTACCCGGATATCTTGGAGTTATAAACAAACTAATCTTTTTTATCAGTGGCGGAAGTATCGGACATCGATAATCCACAAATGCCCTTTCATCATCTAAAAACTTTCAATCTTAATAGATTTATTACGGGCTAAAACAACTTATAAGTCTTATACTTGATACTATTTTCTCAACTCAACCTTAACGCTGACTATCTTTTCCGTTTCAACATCGTATTTGCTCGCCGTGAATATCCCCGTGATAGCGTCAAAAATAACCCAAACGATGGGCCACATCATCATGGTTTTAACATCAATAATCGAGGGGTTTGGGTCCCCAAGGTGAGTGTGCCAAACTCCAACTAGCTCAAGTCCCTTCTTTTCCCCCTCAACCAAGAACTTGTAGAACTGTTCTGGGTCCAAGAGAAAACTTGACTTATCATGTAGTATGTTTTCACCCCTTTTGCTTTCAATTACTATAGCCGTTTCCCCGTTAATTTTGCCGAGGAAAACTCCGGCGATCTCTTCTTTCCTTCCAAGTGTTTTAGCGTCCCTTATTAAATTCTCAAGTATGTCTACAGGGAGAACTAGCTTTTTTATGCTCATTTGGTTCACCCAAAGAATTGCAAGATTATGACTAGTAAAAATAGTGCTATAACGATCGCTCCTAGTACTAAAGGTTTTATTTTTCGCTTACCTCGAGGGTGCCTTTTTCGCCTACCCCCATGGTAAATTGGGATAATCCTTATCTCTTTTTCGCCATCAATCGGTTTACCCATTAACCCCAAACTCAGGTGATCTCTGCCATCAATCATAACTAAAAATAATGGTCTTACCTTGCCCTCCTTTAACAGGACATCCTTAATATTGTATTTCTCAGCCACCTCTCTTATAATATCTATAGGAGTCCTCCCATCTGTTTTAACCTCAATCTCTTTTACACCCGCTCTCTCAGCGAGTATACCGTAAAGTATGACTTTACCCAAAAACGACACCGTAACATAATCCTTGAGAAAAGAGAATTAAAAAGACAAAATAAAAAGGATGTTTTACGGTTTTCAAATACACGGAAACATTAAATGTTTGGTTCAGTATATGATTATCCCTGGCTTGAGAGGTAATGCTTGTTTTGCTTTATTTTTCTCGTTTGGTTCCACTACATCTTCCTCGTTTGTTATCTCTATTTCACAACCCAATTCCCTCTCCAAGTAATTCTTTGCTTCTTCCAGTATAGCCACTTCGTCCTCCCTTGAAATAACCTTCTCTGGCAAGAGTTTTCTGTTCTTAACAATTTTTTGCACTATCTGTTGTACTTGTTTCCCGTACTTCCTTATTTCTGGGTCGCTCATTGCCACTTTCATTGCAGCACCCATGTTGATACCTTTATCCTTGAATTCGCTTGCCAAACGTTCGAACAGTTTTCTCTTCCAATCTGCAGCCACAATTAGCTTTATTTTAGACGGTTGTTTCTTCAACAGGTTAATTATCTCAACAATGTCCTTCTCTAAATCAATTATTGCTTGCTCATTTAATTCAGCAATTTGGTCAATCATTTCTTCTTTAGGTTCAGGCCACTTCGCGAGGGAAACGAAACCATTGTTACCCGCCATGCTCCAAATCTCCTCGCTAATGTGGGGAATCATTGGGGAAAGCATTATCACCCAGTCATCTAGTATTACCCTCACGACTTTGTCTGCCTCCTCTCTCCCAATTCTCTTCTCCAAATGAGCTATATCCGACATCATGTTAAAAACGAGTTCAACGGTTGCATCTCTCAATTTGAAGTTTTCCATGTAATCGGTGATTTTCTTTATTCTTTGATTGAACTTTGAAAGGAACCACTTTGCAGCATTCAGTTTCATTAGGTTTTCATCGGCTTTATCCGATCTCGCCACTCTTTTAAGGTATGAGAATAACCTGAGGAACTGTTTCTTCATGTCCGCTACATCTTTTTCTTTCCAGTCCATTATCCCGTCGAGGTCGGCTGCAAAGAGTGCATATAGCCTAAATAGATCTGCGCTGTACTTCTCAGCAATGTCCCTCAAGAACACAACGTTTCCTTTTGACTTCGACATTTTCTTTCCATCTTTAATCACAGAGTTATTGAGGGTTATTGCTCTTGGCCAGTGCTTCTCGGGGAATATAGCGATGTGGTGCATTATGAAGAATGTCAAGTGATTCGTTATGTGTCCAATTGAAGTGTGTCTCTGGTCGTTCGGGTACCAATATAGGAACTCGCTCCTAATTCTCTCAAGTTCATTCAAGGGTATGCCCACTTTATCCGCTATTTCCCTTGCATCTCCTTTACCCAAGTAAACGTAGTCAAAGAAGGAACTGTCCAACTTGTCTGGGTCCACGTTTAACCTCCGCAGATGGTGAATGATCGTATAGAACGCCATGTAAATCGTTGAATCACTAAGGCTCTCAATTAACCAATCCTTATCAAATGGTAACCGCGTTCCCAAGCCCCTTCTTCTCGCACAAGGTCTTTTATCCAACCAATCCACCGTATCTAGGAACAACTTCCTGTATTTTTCTGGGTAAATCACCATTTTGTTTATCCATTCCCTTGTTTTTTCCTTCCATTCCTCACTTGAATAATCTAGGAACCACTGGTCCTTTATTGTCGCCACGATTATTTTTCCACCAGCCCTACACTCTGCTTTCCTAGATGTCTCATAGAATATTATTGCCTTATTTTCTTTCAACAATTTCTCCTTAACTTTTTCTTTCGCTTCGCTAACCTTCATACCTGCAAATTCACCTGTGTTCTCCAACATAACCGCATTGTAGAATTGCTCTTTGTAAACCTTTTTCGTGGCCTCCTCCAGCTTTGCTTTATCCAATTGATCCCTAACACCAAGCTCTTCAACAACAACCTTAGCGTGATGATCTTTTACACCGGGAACCTCCATGATTTTAATCGGCTCAATCTTCATCACTTCACTCGGATCGATCCCGTACTTCTCCAACACAGCAGGATTCTTCTTCAAATCCCTCAAAGCAACATAGTCAAACGGTGCATCAGAGGGCTCAGAGTAAACAAAACCAGTCGCGTTATCCGGATCCACGAAATCCGCCGGCAAAATCAACAACTCTTTACCCAGTGGGGAAACAGCTTTTTTCCCAACAAAATACTCGCCCTTCAGTTCTTGAATTACCTCAACCTTGTCATATTGGTGCTCGAATTTCACTAAAGCCTCCTTAGACATGAATAATATCTCGTCTTTCCACTTGAACTTCACGTAAGTTGCGTTCGGGTTAACCCACAAGTTAGTGGCTCCAAATATTGTCTCCGGTCTAAGTGTACCAGCAACAATGTACCCGTCCTCAAACTTGAACTTAATCCCAACAAACTCCACTATCTCAACAGGGTTAACATCAGCATCCTTAATGTCATCCTCACCCTCCGGTTGCTTGTGCAACAAACAATAAGTTACCTGATGCGAACCCCTTGTAATGTAACCTTTTTCCCTCAGCTTATAGTATTGCCACTCAACAAACCTATTATAGAGAGGCTCCCCCGTGTGAAACTTCCTCCTCCAATCAATAGAGAAACCCAAAGCTTGAAAATCAATCTGAATCTTACCAGCAAAATACGTTGCGACACTAAACGGATCCACAAAAGTCTTCAAGATTTCTTCAGTCTTCTCTGGATCATTCTCATACCTCATAATGTACTTCCTATACATTTCAATAGCCGAAAGGTCACCCCTCTTAATCCTATCACTAATAGACGCAATAGGAGTCCCAGTAATGTGAAACGCCATCGGAAACAAAACATGAAAACCCCTCAACCTCTTATACCTAGCAAAAACATCACCAACCGTATACGTCCTCCCATGACCAATATGCAAAGGACCAGAAGTATACGGGTACGGAACAGTCAAGAAAAACTTCTCCTTACCCAGCTCAGGATCTGCTTCAAATATTCTAGCTTCAGCCCACTTTTTCTGCCATTTCTTCTCAATTTTTCTTATATTTTCTAATTCATCCACATAAGATCCTTGTTGACTCATCGCCAACCACACACAAAAACCAGAAGAAAAAGAAAACACCATATATGTAATAAATAAAACTCACCCACCTTTTTATTCTTTTCGCACAATTGAAGAAGAAGAGACATCAAGTTAACCCTTCATACAAACTTTAACACCACCTACAACTCCCATAGACACCACTCACTAATCAACAAAAATAGCTAAATCTAGGAAAAATAATTACGAATTATAAGTTGGACTTAAGGTTGATGTCTCACTTCCCCGTTTGGTTTCGAAAGTTTTTTAAATATTGTCAGTGTATATTTATTTTTGCTTTTTTTCTCTTCTTTTTAATGCATGGGTTTTCGCTGGGTGAGGCAGGGTT
>JAGSHR010000278.1 GCA_029855985.1 Candidatus Njordarchaeota archaeon | reverse complement strand
TCAATGATTGCCGTTTTTTCGTCAACAATTAAAAAGGAATTGTAGCTAATCCCATATGGTATCGGCCAAAGATTTTCAAATTTCTTAAGTTGCTTCTCATCATATTTTCTTTTGTCATCAACACCAACGTAATATATTTTGTCTGTAATCGTCCTAATTTCAGACATTTTTATCTCCACCTAGTATTTTCGTTCCTAAAAAAGCAAAACTACGTAATAAACATTTTTTAATTTTTCTATGAAAAACTTGCCGCTCCCTCTTCGTATTCTACTTCGCTACTTTTAAATGTTTCTAACATCCTCCTCAACTCGCTAACTTCAACCCGTATCATCTTCTCGTACCTCCTCGCATACGCTTCTATCCGCTTTAGCTTCCTTGTTATTAACTGATTGTTGCTTACCTCGCGATACGGCTCACCCTTAATCATCATCGCATGCATTATCACCAGCAACTTCCGAGCCAGCGCAACTAACGCAACCTTGTATCCACGTCTCTTCATGATGTTATAGTAGAATATGTATAGCGACTTCGGGCTCTTTGTACGTACTATCGAACCCGCCGCCTCCGTTAATGCATGTCTCAGATATGGACTGCCCCTCTTTGTTATTCCACGGCCCCACTGCTTCCCATTCGATACGTTAAGGTACGGCACTAACCCAGAATAGCCGCCTATCTGCTTCTCATCAGAAAACCTCTTAAAGTCACCAACTTCAGCTATTACGGTCGTTGCTATCACCATACTCACTCCAGGAATTGTCATAAGTATCTCCACTTGCTTCTTAAGTTCGTTATCGGACTCTATAACTCTTGCAATCATGCTTTCTACGCGAGTTATCGCTTCCTTCACTCGGTCTAACTCCATTAACAAAACGAGAATAGTCTCTCGATCCAAATGCTTAAGGTACGCTCTATCCAGCACTTCACGAAGCTTATTTCTTTTCTTCTCAGGTGCTACTCTTAACGCTTCTGCCTTTCCAGCAACTACGAGCGCTCTCAAAACTCGCAAGCCAGACACGCCAAACACGTCTGAGAATACACTCTTCAAATCAAGACGTGCTGCCGATAAAAGCGATTGTACCCTGTTCTTGTAACTGGTGCTCTCGTTTACAAGCATTCTTCTCATCCTAACAAGATTACGAAGTTTTCTGATTGTCTCACTAGGAACATATGACTCTTCCACGAGCCCTTTAGCGTACATTAGTGCTATCCAAGCGGCGTCATTACGGTCACTCTTTTTCCTCTTTCTCGGTACCTTGGACGGGCTAACTGCATGAACCGCAAATCCTTGTTTCTTCAGCTCGTAGTAGATGGCATACCAGAAGTTGTTGGAAATTTCGATGACCACCTCGCTGCATTTCTTCTCCGACAGCCACTCCACGAACTCGCTGTACCCGTAACGGTCATTATCAAAAGTTCGTGTATCAACAATTCTTTCATTCCTAAAGTTTAAAATAACTGAAGTAAATCTTTTCTTATGTGGGTCTATCCCACATATTATATGATTTGATTCATAATACATTTTACATCACCTCTTTCATTTATTATTTTGGGAGCCGTCGGGGCGAATGGCACGATCTCGTGCTAATGGGCTTCTATACGGGGTCTGCGCCCCATACTGAACACCCATTTGGGACGTGCCCGCCAGACTTATGACGGGGTCGAGCCCCAAAATAAAAACCGGCGGCCCCGTGGCTCCCAACAACTAACAAAAGGAGCGGCGAAGTTATAAGTTTTTCATTTCAGACTTTTGAACCTAGAGCTACTCTTGTTGTGATAACTCATCCATCTTTTTAAAAGCAAATCGAAATCTTTTTTAAGAGACGCTATAGAATTTATCACAAATTTGAGGGTGGCTTTACCTCTTGATTGAAGAACTAGAAAATTTTCTAAAAGGTAGTGGGAATTACCTATTACTTGTACAAGGAGAGCCAGGGACAGGGAAGACTATTTTCTCACTAGATCTTATCTCAAAACTCAAAAATACTTATGAGGCAATATATTTCTCGGCAAGAACGGACATTCCCTCATTAATTTCACAATTCCCCTG
>JAGSHR010000006.1 GCA_029855985.1 Candidatus Njordarchaeota archaeon | reverse complement strand
CATTCTCGTAGAATCCCTTGTATGTTCTATACGTTGCATACTTGTAGTCTAAGAACTCTTGTGTCACGTTGAAAGTCTCGTTTTGGAATGCAAATGTACCATTTATCGCTACGGTGACATTGTAACCGATCAGTACTGGCGGTGTGACTTGTTTCTCAATTATGTATTTTGACCCGTTTAGCAGGTAGATATAGTGTGTTTGGGATCCATCACTGTTAATATCGGTTTGAATGTAGTTATTATAAGAGTACACGATTTCCCCACTAATGTTCCACTTATAAATCCATATCACGAAGGCCATTGTTACATTTAGTTCTGAACCATTTAGAAGCAGCATGGGTTCTGGATATCTATCATTGATCGAACTCTCATTATTTGAGGACAATTTTAAGTACCCCATTATGTTAAACAAACCGTTGGTTTCGTTTATTGAACCATATGGGGCTTTCCAGTAATAATTATAACCGATCAATGTGATGTTATTTTCTACTATAGCGTAATAGGTATCATTTTCCTCATTCAACACGACTGTGATGTTATCTTCGCTGCTATCCTCCAATACAATATAGTGCTCAGTCGAGTTAGTGAATGTCGTGTCGTTAAAGTATGTTCGAACGTATATTTTGTATAGAGTGTCATTTATCTTAACTAACCTATCAACCGGAACAAGGCCACCATTAGAAACCGTATATCTGAGTTCATCTATACAGCATGGTTTAGCCCCAGGGTATGGTAAATCAAATCTAGAGCCATTAATTAAAGCGTAGAAGATCTTTCCCGCTCTAAACGCGTCTACAACCACTTCGTTACCATTATATGTACCATTAAGTAAACGTTGAATAGTGCTAAGATAGTATTTTGCCCCGTTCTTCTCATAGTAGTATAAGTAAACGCTATCATCATATTTCACAGTCATAGTTGTACCATTTATTAGTTTGATATAGTATGTACCGTTTGGGCCGAAGAGTAAGTCAGTCTTAAGTCTTAATAATTCTGAGGTGTTATAGACAACAGTGTAATATCCTGCGGGAGAAGCGTCAACTTCACCCGTAAAGTTAGCACTAATTACTGTATAGTTCCCTTCTTTGACGATCAAATAAGACCCATTGATTAAAAAGTATATTCCATATTCACTCCTATCAAGTTCATTAAAGAATACAAACGATGGATAGCTAGATGTTGCGATTATTGTCATGTTCTCTCCTGTGCTTAACTCCAAGGTAACGTTATAGATTCCAATCTTTTTCCCAATAGTCACAAGTATTTCGTCCCCATCTTCTGTCAAATAGTAGTAAACTTCTCTGCCACTGATTGGATCCCATTTTGATTGAAGAACCTCTGGTTGGGAGGACCCCATATAAGAGTCGTATTCGCTGTACTTTAGGTAAAGCTTTGTTCCATTGATAATCAAATATGGTTTTTCTACTATTTCGTAAATTCTTCCCGATGGCAAAATCGCGAGATCTCCTCTCCTGAAGTCCACATAGTGTTTTACGTCGTCCGGTGTTGTGAAACTGTACATTTCCTCTATAAACCAATCTTTGACAATGTATGCTCCCCAAGGTTGATTCATATCTTCCCCATAATATCTTTCTACTAGGGAAGCTGCAGCGAAAAAGTACGTGTCCGATACGTTTTCTTTAAATGTGATGTTCAAGTAAACGTTAACGAATATGCCATCGTTGACCACAGTGTAATTCACCGATTTGAATGGTGGTTCAACCACAGTGGCAGGGTCTCTATAGCCAATGTAGCCCCTCTTCCATTCACCTGTTCTTTGATCGTAATAGTAGGGTTCCCAATGGTAATCAGTTTTCAGTTCTGTATTCCCATATTCATCGGTCTCCCAGTAATCTCCGTACTCGTAAACGTACCTTGTTGTGGTATTCCACGCCATGAATTTTGTTGTGTTCCTCTTTATGTCGATTATCATGACGGCTTCTAAGTGCATCGAGTATGAAGTATTTTCAGTCATCCAATTTTTCCAAGTATCGAAGTATAATCTTATTCCATCCGTTGTTTCTATATCTTTCTGGCTTCCAGTGTACCTAACTAATAAGGGTAATGTCTCGTTTTTCTTTACGAAAAATCTGTAGCGGTGCCCTTTTGGAGAACGAATTTCTAGATATGGCTTGTTAATTGTTATTCTTTTGTTGAATGTTTGTTCTTCCCTTGTGTATTCTTGTATTTCTTTTCCATCACTTCTAATGACTTTAGCCTTTATCTCTGTGCTACCCCTCCCTATCTTATCATTAAAGTAGCCTACCACCTTAACATGATACGTCCCGTTTGCCGTGAAATAGGTTGATGATGATGTGTTTAGCCGAAAGACATCCCAATAGTCTCCTTCTAGTTCGCTTGGATCAAAGAATCTCGTTATAGTGACCCATTCTGATCCACTCTCACCTGGCACTTCTTTTCCATATTCTATGTAAATTTTCGTTTCAAAGGTTTTAGTTTGATTATCAAATATTATGGCTAAATAAGGAACCACGCTTATTGTTTCGTTATAATAGGTATCATCTTCTTTGTCATAGTACGTTACATTTAAGAATAGAACTCTCCATTCGTTAATGAATCCCGTGTGGGGGCCAAATTTGTCGACTGGTAAAAGTACTGTTACGTTCGGGTCCCAAACATACTCTCCAGTGGTTTTATTGTAGACCCATCCCCCTTTGTATGTTTTCATTTCCGTGTAGTGTTCAACGGTTAGTGTTTTTCTCGTAACTTCTGGTGGCATTTCTATGAGTATTGTCGCATTTAATATGTTTGATGTTGTAATGTTTAACTCGACTGAGAATGTTTGGTTTGTTGATATTGTGTAAAGTGTTTCACCGTTTTCGCCCTTTAAATGAATAGTGTAGAAGTCCCCATACTTTTCCCTAAAGAAATCCATGTAGTCGCCACCCAAGGCTAACTCCATTGGATTAACATATTGATCTTGATCCGCATAGTCATTGTAATGAGTATCCCAAACATCATAGTTGATTCTATATATTCCCTTGATAGCTGATGTCTCAAAGTATCCAACAAAGTTAACGGTTATTGTTTCACTGGACTCAACAACACTGGAATTTGATGTATCTAGATAGAAGAGAGTAACGTTTGTCATGTATTCTCCAATTGTTGCATTGTAGAGTGTATTAGTTGAATAGAAACGTGACTCATTGAAATCGTACGTTAACTCTACATTTGCCTCGTACTCTATAAACCCAGATTCGTTCAATTTGTTGTTGAAGAGTTTAACTCTTGCCAATGCTAAGTCTTCTCCTTTCTCTACGATTGATTTTGGTATTGTGATTTGGAACAAAATGTATTCGTTAAAGT
>JAGSHR010000265.1 GCA_029855985.1 Candidatus Njordarchaeota archaeon | reverse complement strand
GATCTAGTATCACACGCAGCCCCAGACTACCTCTTCATGCATTGCCTCCCAAGACACGACGAGGTGACAGACGAAGTATTCGAGAGCAAAAACAGTGTAGTATGGGACCAGGCAGAAAACAGATTGCACTCAGGTAAAGCAGTGATAGCAGCAATTCTATAAAATAACCTCAAAAATATTTTTTGTAGAAGTTTTAATGGAGCTTCCTAGCAAGCGTGATAAGATAGTCTAATTCTTCATTATCTTCTTCAATGAGTCTTTTAGCGGTTAAAAACGCTTCAACTGCCTTTGTTAGTTGCCCAAGAACAAGATACGCTTTACCCAAACCAATCCAAGCTTTTGGGTTCTTTTGATCAATTTGAACTAGAGCTCTGAAAGCTTTCTCAGCGTCTCTCCACCTCTCTGACTCTAAGAGTATTCTAGCTCTGATGTACCAAGCGTTTTTTGAGCTCAGATTCATCTTAATGGCCTTATTCACGTACTTTAGAGCATCTGAATATAAACCCACATGAGCAAGTATAATACCCATGTTCAAGAGTGGTATGTACCTATCTTTGCTCCCCTCAAGCATCTTGTAGGCCAATTTGAAATGGTAAAAAGCGGTACTCGGATCACCGAGGAGATATTTTATTTTTCCATACAGCATGTTTATGTAGGGGCTATTAGGATCTAATGAAAGTGCTCTTTCCGCTAATTCTAACCCTCTCTTCACCCGCCCGAGGGATGTGATCAGTATCGATATTAAAGCGAGAAGTTCCCCTCTAAAGTTCTGATTCTCGTTTTTAAAATAGAACTCCCAAAGTTTCTCTATTAATTGGAGTTTAACAAACTTCGGGATTGGGACAATTAAATCGTCTTTTTTGGTTCTGTTTAGCCACCTCTGTATCTTTAACCATTCTTCGTCATCCAGCTCTGAGACGACTCTTTTTAGGCTTATATCAAAGTTTAGTGCTTCTTCTAGATCCAATGGACAAATGTATATCTCTTCTCCCAAGTATCTCTTAATGAGGTTAATAAGTTCACCATCTTTATTCATTCTCAAGTAGATCAGTATCTTTAACAACATGAGGTCTTTATAGATAGTGGGATCTCGAATTTTCTCGCTTCTCAGGAACCCCAAATAACTATTAATAATCTCTAAGGCCTCTTCGTATCGACCATCTAGAACTAATAATAAACTAAGATTTCGGGCAGAGATGACATTTCTCGGATGTCTCTCCAGGATACCTCTATAGATCTCAATTGCCCTAGAATAATTCCCATCAATCATGTTGATGAATGCCTCAATAACCCTAGCACTCTTCTTTTTGCCGCCCATAATGAACCACCTAATCTTATAATTTTCCGTGCATTCTTTTTTGTTTGAAACTTAAAGGACAAATGGTCCTTACTTCAATGCGATCCAAACCATAACGGGTAATCATAATAAACATTAATTAATCCTAAATACCATATAGAATTTGTTATCATTCAAATAAAAAGTTGTCTTGGTGTAACAATCATGGAAAAACTAAAATACTTCACCAACGAGTTATCGCCAGAAATGGATGGCATGAAAGTTAGAGTTGCAGGATGGGTAGTTAGAACAAGGGTTCTAGGAAAGATCGTCTTCGTAAGATTGAGGGATAGAGAAGGAGAATGCCAGATAATATTCAAAAAAGGGGAAGTCAAGGACGAATATTTCGAAATTGCGAAAGAATTTACACCATTAACAGCCCTAGTAGTAGAGGGCACCATTAGAAAAGCAAAATCTAAAGAAGGGTTCGAGATAGTTCCAGAAAAAATAGAATACAACATGGCGGAAACACCACTGCCAATAGACATATTCAAGGAAACAACAGAATTGGAAAAAAGGATCCAATACAGAACCCTTGACTTGAGAACTCCAAAAAGCGTAGCAATATTCAAGATAAAATCAATTATATCCAACGCCTACAGAGAATACCTTGCATCTCAAGGATTCGTGGAGATCCACACACCGAACATTGGAATATATGTAGCTGAAGGAGGGGCAAACGTTTTCAGAATACAATACTTCGACAAACCAGCATACCTAAGACAATCTCCCCAACTCTACAAGCAAATGATGGCAGGAGCCCTAGAAAAAGTATTTGAAGTTGGACCAGCTTTCCGAGCGGAGCCATCGCACACGGTAAGGCACCTAACAGAATTCACAAGTATGGACGCAGAAATGGCTTGGATAAGAGATCACTACGATTTAATGAGTGTTCTCGAAGATCTCTTAGAGTACATAATAAGGAAGGTAAGAGATGAAGCAGAGGAAGAATTCAAAGTGCTGGAAATAGAGCCCCCAGAGATACCGAAAAAGCCTTTCCCAAAAATCAAATACGAAAAAGCAATCGAAATGATACAAAACGAGGGAATACCAATAGAGGGGAAAGATATACCGCCCAAAGGCGAGCAATTCTTAACAGAATATATAAAGGAGAAAGAAGGACACGACTTCTTGTTTATAGTGGACTATCCATGGTCAATAAGACCATTCTACGCAATGAAGTATGACAATGACACAAGTGAGGATCCAAAAACGAAAAGCATGGACCTGCTATACAGGGGAATAGAGATCGTGACTGGGGGGCAAAGAGAACATCGGTATGAAAAGTTGAGAGCACAAATAATAGAAAAAGGTCTGAAACCAGAAAACTTTGGGTTCTACCTAGAAGTGTTCAAATATGGAATGCCACCCCACGGTGGCTGGGGATTAGGTTTGGACAGATTAACAATGAAAATAGTTCAAGCGAAAAATGTCAGGGAAGCAGTTTTATACCCGCGAGACACGGAGACGCTAGAACCATAAATATATAACTAAAATTTCTTTCCTAGTAAAATAAGGGGCGTGACTAAATATGGGACTATTAAAGTCTTTTGTGGACTCATTTTTCGTCTTCTGGGCAGGTTTCATAATGATCATGATAGCATTAGATATAAGGGCTATAATCCTAAGAGAGTTGCCCCCACTAATCAACTATTATTACGCGGGAGACCTATTATTACGTTCCCCCTATGAAGTCTTCTTTCAATTCAACTTTAGATTCGAATACGTTGCGGGACTAATAGTCCTAATAATATCTTCCATACTTCTAGGTATCCTAACAAAGAGCAGCCTTGATGTGCTATGGGACACACTGATTTACACAATATTAATCACATTATTTGCAATTTCAATCGACAAGATAGTTGTACTCGCTATGAGTGGAACAACTGACATTGCTACTTTAATAAGCCAGATACCAAACCCAAGAGAAAAAGCAATCGGCGCACTGTTAGTACTCGTATTCGCATTTGCATTCATACTAGTTGGGAGAAGTTATGCACGAGAAAAAGAAGAAGAACCATTCAAGGAGATAGAACTATAAAAAGCAATCTGAAATAAAAATTCTATTCTAAAGAACTCGTTTAATCAATAAAATTTAATAATTAAAAAATAGATAATTTCATTCTCCTTCATATATCTTATAGAGATCCGATACCCTATGGTTTGGTCTGCCCTTCACCTGGTATACTATCTTGAACTCGCTTTTCGCTGGTATTTCCGCGATGAACCACTTAAGGATAAGTCCGTCTCTAGTCTCTGAGATATCTGAAGGTTCTGGATTGACCTTGCCTTCGATTAATTCGAAGGTTAACGGTATCTTGTCAACGAACTCATAGTCCTTTACTGGCAAGTCTCCATCGTTCTTTAGTAGTATCACAACAGAGTATTCATCTTTAACATCAGAAAGTAAAACATCTTTGCTCTTAATGACTTTTCTTGTGGCTTCAAATGTCTCTAATTGTGGAGGTGCTTCTAGTTTAGTGGTAAACGGCTTTGTTCCAACCGCTAGGGCCATTTCTGCATAAGATGGGAACTCATAGACTTTACCGGTGGTTGTCAAGTTGGATGATGTCAACTGGTATCTCACAATGATTTTATCGCCATTCTCGAAGAATTCCCCGAGTTTAGTATAGATATCCTTCACTTCAATTATCAATTTGTGTTCTTTACCTGGATCCGTATCTTCGGGTTCAATTGCTAAACTAACTGTTTCGCTCGGTAAGATTAGTTCGTTACCTCCTTTATTTAAGAAAACGCGTACACCAGTTAATCTTGGGGGGATTATGTCAGCGGGAATAGTTTCCTCAATCTTTATGTAGTCTGCTTTTGCGCTACCAGTATTTTGAATAGTCGTTTCAACATTAATGGTCTCTTCAAGGTGTGCAGCTAGTTGTTGTTCATGTAAACCATGAATGTATCTTGGGTGCACGACTTTAACAGTTTTAGTTAGTACACCAGCGAAAACAGGTACCTCTACATCCTCGATTGTGAACTCACCTTCAAGCTTCTTAACAACCTTTGGGATGATCACTGTTTTTATCTCTGATGACGTCTTAGGTTCATCTTCTGATTTTATCACGAATGGTCCGATCTTCTTTGTTTCTCCTGGAGCGATCTTAACGGGTTCAAATTCTATTGTGTCATGCGCTCTTAGTCCAGGGTGCTTCTTAATAAGGTTCCACTTGAACTCACCTTGTTGGTCCTCTACAATGGTGCCAGACATGACTTCAATAGCAGGTGTAACTATGATTTCAGCTTTAGTGTTATTCTCGACAACTACGTAACAGTCCCATGTACCTCTCTCCGCAACTCTCTCAGTCTTATCCACGTATGAATTAATCTTTAGAGTTCCTCGGACTTCTTTTACCTCTATATCACTAATAGTTGTATCATCTCCAAAGTAAGTATACTTTATTTTTCCACTTCTAAATGCTTCGGCTGTATCGGGGGCTATCTCCGTGTTGAGCACTAGGTCTAATCGATCCCCAACATCCAATTTCAAATCTGTGATCTTTAAAGCGCCTTCAGTTTGTTCAATGTTACCGCTTGGTATGGATGGTACGTTCTTGATCTTAATTTGACTAGGGACTGTTTTTTCCATATTGAAAGTGAAGGGGGATTTCCACTTATTGGCCACTACAAAGTCAATATCCATTTCAAGTTTCTCATTAATGTAACCAATGGGCTTGGGTAGATTGGGTGGTAGCTTGAACTTCTCGGACAAGAAGATTGCTTTAGGCACTCCTGTAACTGCATAGTTTATAGTGTGTACGTTATTTCCTGTTTCATGTCTTAATAGACCGATGGTGAGTTCGTTCCTGCCCTTTAAACTTGTTTTATCCACTCCGTCAAGGATCAATGTTAAATCGAATATTGGGCTTCCAGTATTGTTAATTATCGTTATACGCCCTGTATTGTCGAATTCGATATCTTTTCCATCATGATCAATTGTTCCTTTCTGTTTTTCCTCTATAACTATGATTAAGCCTTCTTCATTTTGAAAATCTGGAGAACTCACGAAAATCACCTTTTGTAAAAAGCTATATTATTTATTTCTTTTACGGTTTAAAAATTATCGCTGTGCAATATTATCTTCTCAAACATTGAAAAAAATGAAGTGCAGGTAGGGGAGACTTTAATCAATGTTAAATGAATATTGGTAAGAAGAAAATAGTTTTTTAATATATGGATTTTTTTAAAAATTGAAGAGAAAAATTCAAATTGTTTTAAGCAGATTTCCACGCAATTTTATGAGCAAAAGTAATAAGAACCAATGGGGCTATTACTGTCAACAATAATATGATCCAAGTGGCGTCTATAGTTCCCTCTTGCGGATAAGGCGATTCCTTCTCTTCAAGAACTGATACTACAATCTCATGGTTAAGAAGAATCTTAATCTTTGACTCGTATTCCCCTTTCTTCTTTATTGTTTCTATATCGCTAGCTTTTATTGAATATGTTCCGGGTTCCCTGAACCTAATCATGATGTTTAAGATATATGTCGAGTTAAGTGGGATAAAAGGTATCTTGACAGTAACGTTGACAGTGTCTTCCGCTGTGTAATCATAACTGAATTCTGTTGAGTAATTTGTGTAATTTCCAAGAAAATTGGCTTTTACGGGGAACTCCAAGTAAAACGTTGTATTTACAAAGTTATAGATTGTTGGGTTATATATCATTATGGTGACGTTAAATGCTTCATCAACTTGAACCGTACCGTTGCCAACAAACATCACGGCATAAGGTGTTGTAGAAGCCCTTGGTTCTGTGAAAGAATTGTTATTCATTGCGATTGTAGGTATCGTGGATATAATCATCAACAAGACTGAAAAGGTTATGATCAAATATACCACTCGCCTCATAGTTATTCCTCCATTTTCTTTCTGATAATTGTCTCATTACCATATTGGACGCGTTCTAAAATACCCTTCTTAATTAAACTCTCCAACGCTTCTTTAAATTCTTCTCTACTCATCGGTTTAGTTTGTCTAATCATAGCTTCTTTTAAAATTAATGCGTAAATCTCTTGCTCAAAAACAAACTTGCTTTTACCTATTGCATCCAACAAAAATTGTTCATTAGGGGACAATTCACCAGAGGGGCCCTTTCTCGCCGGTGTTATACCGATATGTTGGATTATCTTGGATAAAACGGACTCTCCAGATAACCCATAGAACTCTGCAAGTAGTCTGGCACCGTGTTGAATGAACTCTTCAACAGATGAAAATAACCCCTCATCGATTTTTTTCTCTATAAACTCTACTAACTTAGGAGGAAGTTTAACATTGACTTCAACTGTTGAATCATCCATGAATCTCACCCATACAGAACCTGTTAATTTAACACAAAGGAAAAATATAATAAGATTGTTATCATGAAAGATCTTTTGTTTTTGTTATTCAATAATTGGAGGCTCGCTTGGGGAACGAGAGAGTCTAAGATAGCCATCACTAGTTACTACTATGTCGTCCTCAAGGCGGATACCCCACTTTCCTTTAAAGTATAATGCAGGTTCTACGGTAACTGCCATTCCAGGAGCAAGTTGCATTTCTCCTCTATAGAACTTACTTAGAGCAGGTCCCACATCATGAACTTCGACACCGAGTGGATGACCTAAACCATGACTAAATAATTCATCATCGTAACCAAGCTCCCTAAATGTTTCTCTAGCTATCTTATCGGGGATTGTCGGGTCTATATGGGGTTTAATGGTGTTTATAGCTCTGTTTTGGGCTTCTAAAACGGCTTTATAAACAGAATATTCTTCTTCTCCCACATTTTTAGTGAAAAATGCTCGAGTTATATCCCCACACATTCCAAGAATCTTTATTCCCGCATCGATATAACCTATCTCTCCTTCACGTAATTTTTTGTCACTAGTTTTGTGGTGGGGATTTGCGCTGTTTTCACCGAATGCAACAATAGTTTCAAAAGATGGACTGCCCTTGGAGAAGATGTACTTGTATAGTATAGCGGACACTTCCTTCTCGGTCATGCCAATCCTTATGTGTTCTTCAATCACTTCCATGATCGCTTTTTCTGTTTCTTCTACGGCTAGTTTTAATGCCTCGATTTCCTTATCTGTTTTGATACTCCTTAACTTTGTAACATATTGATCAGCTGGTACAAAGTTTAACCCTAGTAATTCTCCGATGTTCTTTACAAGTTTCTCGTGTCCCGAAAGGATCCGAGAAGCATGGGCGGATAGTAAGGGAGAAGCATTATTTATTAGAACAGTTCCCCTACGAACCTTACCTAACAATGATGTAAATTTTTGGAGGAATTCTCCTTGTCCATAATATGTTAAAACTTCGTCTATGTAACTGTAATCAACCATGCTCTCCTCTAACTTAGAGACCAAAGCAAATAACCCATCCTGCGTTAATAATGCAATAGATGTAGAGTACAATTCCACACCGAGCAGATACTCTAGGTTAGGATCGTTGCCATCGCTGATAACAAGCCACCCATCAATGTTAAATTTTTTCAATAAACTTATAGCTCTTTCTTTTCTAGAGATTTGTACTTTGATAACGTCTACCAAACTAATCACCAGTGATTATGATGAGTGAATCTCCAAATGAAAAAACAAGCAATGGAGAAATAAAAGATATACCATTCATTCCAGTAATCTCTTTTCCACCAGACACAGAGGATAACCTAATAAAAAAAGCATTTTTCTCGATACTAATAACAATTCTTCTAGCTGGGCTAACAGCAGTATCATACCTATTCTTTTACCCTCCATCAGAAGAAGGAGCCACTTTTAAGGAAAGCCAAATGGGAAGCGCTGCCGCCATATACAATCTTTTGTTTCTCTTAAGTATTGTATTAATATTCTCGATAATACTCTATATAATGATAAAAAAGAGGATGCTCAACCTATTAACAATCATGCAAGCACTACTATTAGGCTTCGTTGGTGGATCAATCATAAGCTTTTTCCTCGTACTATGGTTTTACGAAGGCTTAATCCTCTTAAACAACGTGATAAACCTTGACTTCTTATTCAATTCGATAGATACCCTGATAATGGTTTTGCAGATCGCGATTGATATTCTATTCATCATAATTGGGGCCTTAATCGTCCTATCAATAACCTCCAACAGATTCGCAAAATACAGGAATCCGTTACTCATCTTGTTATCCGCAACTACAGGCGGATTCTTAGGATTATCACTAGGTGAAATAACTCCAATAATACTCATGATTGGATTCGCAATATACGACATATTCGCAGTGTTCAAAGGACCACTCAAGTTAATAACAGAGGAACTAAGAAACATCGTTGAGGAAGAAGGAGAGGAGCTTAAAACCAAAACAGGCTTGCTCCTTGGCCTCGGAGACCTATTCTTTTATTCTCTAGCAGTAGGATACAGTATTGCATATCTAGGTTGGCTACCAACGGCTCTCGTAGGAGTAACGTTGTCAGTTGGAGCGACTTATACTATCGGACTCGTTCTGAAATCAAAAAGGAAGAGAGCGCTACCTGCTTTACCGATACCAATATTCTTATCCATAGGGATAATCGTACTTTTCTACCTCATCTAAACAATAGCATTATAAACTATTTTTAATAGGGTTCAAAGCAACCAAAAAATTTAGAAAGACCTCGTAGCCTTCTCATAGTTCTGAATTGCCTTATCTAAAATTGGGCAACTATTAAAGTCGCATTCTCCATTTAGCTTTTTGCAGAGTATAATTGGTTTCCCATTGCGTTGCTCTATTCTATTATACTGACAATTTTCCCTGAAGGCCTCCCATATCTTGTAATAGAGGGTTTTCTTAAGATCTTCATCCTTAAAGTTGGGGGGAAGAAAACCTATCCTAACAAGTTTAAGAATGTTACTCAACTCTCTCCCCTTATGCATTATAACTCTCAAAGTGCTTTGGTTTATGAGTATGGAAATATCTCGTAAATAAATCAAAGTTGTACATCGAGGAAAGCTTTCGTTTCTCAACCTTACCACACTTAGTGCAAACAAGCGTATTACTCTTAGCATCCTTTATAATCATCTTTCCCCCACAGGTACCACAATAGGCCGCTACCACTCCAAGATCTCTATTGGAAACTGTTAAAGATAAGGGTATAACCCTATCAAGAATAATCTTGGCTGCTACTAGGTCACCTACCTTGAAGTAGTCTGACATTCTCATAGCTCTAAAACCTAATTGACTAATATGCAATGTAGCGGAGTATGGTGCATCTAAACGCTTAATTTCTCTATTCTTGTTGTATACAAAGTAGACTTTGATATTGACTATTGTGTTTGATACTGAGACAACTTCTCCAAGAATAATATCGTTATCATGGAGGACCTTTGGGTCCTTTACAGGGGTAACTGATACAATTCTTCTCTTTCTGTCGAAATGCACTCTACCAATAACCTGAGACTTTATCTTCCCGTTCTCAACGTAGGTTCCACTACCAGGTTTATATTCTTTAGCGTCACAGATAACATCTCCAGGTAGTACTATATTATCAGCTTTCATTGTTCACTCCCCTCATAGAACACTATTTTTTCTCCTTTTTCAAGTCCACTCTTTAACTCTCTCCATAAACGCCCTCTTTTTGCAATTTTAACCTTCCCGCTTTTTGATATTGTATCTGTGAATAAGAACCTGCTACCGATATAAGCAGAAACTGTGCGTCCAGCCATCCTTCTACCGAAATCAAATATAATGTTCTTCCTACCCATCCTAACAGCGTATGGTATGGACTCACCCATGATCTCCCTAGGCTCTTCCCCTTCTTCAACAGTTTCCTGCTTGTAGAGCTCTCTTGTGGCTTCTTTACTTATTGGAACAACGAATGTTCTCTCACCAAATGTGTAAATTTCATACATTGGCTTGTTAGATATGAAATCGTAAACAATTACTACGGGTCTGGCTAAATCTTCACTTTGTAATCCATGTGGGACCTTAACGGTTGTCTTCAATGCTAGAACTCTCTTAACTTTCCCCTCATGCATGAATATAACTGTGTCGATTATTGATGGTATCATACCTAACTCAATCTTACCTATAAATCTCTGAATAGCATCTATTGGTGTGGTTGCGTGAACGACCCCAACCATCCCAACACCTGCAAGTCTCAAATCCGCGAAAAGCTTAAAGTCCTCAACGTTTCTCATTTCATCGAAAATCGTGTAATCGGGCCGAGACAATAGCAAGATATCATGTATCTCTTCGGGGGTACCGAAATTCTTGGAGTAACTGGTAATCTCCTTCGATAAGACCATGTCTCTAGGTGCTTCCACTGTTTTAACTACTCTGCCGAGATCCTTGTAGAATTCTGCTAGGGCTTGTGCAAAGGTGGTTTTGCCATGTCCTGGGGGTCCAGATATTAGGATTCCTTCAGCCCTAGTCTTTAACCTGTTAAGTAGTTTCTCTGGTAACCCATAATGCTCTATGCTCAACTTTTTAACGGGTCTAACAGCCGTTATTTCTATTCTGTCACTAAATGGTGGTTTTGTTATAACTATCCTTAAGTCCTCTAATTGGATAATCGTTGAGGAATGGCGTTCAATTTCAATGAAAGCTCTAATTCCAGGTTTTCTTGCTTCTTCAATGATTTCTCTTATTAACCCCTCCAGTTCTTCTTTGGTTAACGGTTCATCCCTTAGAGGGACAAATTCCCATCTACCTGGAAGCCCTTTTTTAGCCATAGGTTGAACTCCTTCCTTTAAGTGAATAGATAGCGTTTCCGAATCAAAAAACTCTTTTATTCGGAGTCTCCCAACATCAGACAAGGGAATATGCATTGTTTTTACGCCCATGGTCTCCGCGATTTTCACTGAAACTTCGTCACTAGTTAAGAGGACACCATTTATTTTTTTAGCTAAGATTAGGGACGCATCTTGGGGGGACAAATCAGATTTTGTGTCATCAAACACGATTTCAATATCTGCGCCTATCTCTCTAAGCCTATGAAGCTCATTTACACCGACGAAACCCTGTTCTATTCCCTTCTCTGTCCAACTTCTAAGCAACTTAACAATGCTGCCACTAATGTAGAACTTTCCCTTCCTAACAAGCTCTCTAATCTTCTCGCTTCTAATAGCCCCCGAGACTATTAGACTTAAATCAATCACAAATCTCTCTTCTGTAGTTTCACTCGTCAAATTGATCACCACTGATAACTATAATAATTTCTTTCTTCAAACCCATATATTTTTTCTAAGACAGAGAACCATATATATTTGTTTGCAAAGAATATAAGTAGAAGTGGGGAAATGTGGTGCGATGATCGGTGTCTGGCTGGTGAAACCAGATGATCGAGATCTTGAGTGGAGAGCACCACGCCCCAAACCAAAAGATCATATTCTTAATCGAGAACAAAAGAAACACGTGTATATTGTAGAATGATTTAAATCAACACAAATACTCTACTTGTTTTTTGATAAACTCATAAATAATATTAAGGTAAATTATTCCTTAATTTCGACAGATGAACAATTGTCATGGCTAAGAGGTGTAAAAATGGAAGCTATCAAGTCATTCTTCAATAAATACCTAATAGACATCAAGATATCAAGAGATACGATACTGAAAATATTGTTTCTAACGTTCCTCTATATAATTGCTTTGCTAATGAGACTATACCCTTACCTAGTGAATGAAGCATACATAAGGGCATACGACCCATACATACAATACTACGCCGCAAAATACATCGAACAACACGGGTTACTAAATTTCCTCTCAAGCTATTCAACAAACTTCTGGTATCCTTGGGGTAAATACCTAGGAGAAGGACTCTTCTTAATCATACCTGTCACGGGAGTACTCTTCCATAAACTATTACTACTATTGGGGTTCAACGTTGATCTATTCACAGCTGTAGCACTAATGCCAGCCTTCGTCGGTTCACTAACCATATTCCCAATCTATGGAATAACAAAAGAAGTAAAAAACGATAGAGCAGCGATGTTTGCTGCATTCTTAGCGGCAATGAGTCCAGGATTGCTTCAAAGAACAGTCACAGGGTTCTATGATAATGAATCAGTTGGCATTTTACTTGTGCTCTTATCATTGTATTTCTTTGTCAAAAGTGAGAGAAGCGAGAAAAACATAAACTACTCAGTCCTAGCCGGACTGGCATTAGGATTACTAACAATAAATTGGGGTCTATACCGTTACGTTTACGAACTCCTAGCATTATATGTGGTAATCATAACCTTAATTGGAAAAGCTGACACTGAAACGATCACATCTTATGTAATAACGATTTTCTTAGCACTATCAATTGGTTCAGTTGCGCCAAGAAACGCCGATCTGTTAACCTCAACCGACATGTTTATCGCAATCGCGGTTTCAATATTCGCAATAGCATTCCAAATAATATACGTGATCTATGGCAGGCTCGGAGAAAAAGGAAAAGAACAAGTAACAAAGTTATCGATCATAATAATCGTGCTCATGTCATTCATAGTGGCCGTCTTATTCTCCTTTAGAACAATATCACCCCTAGCAGACAAATTCGTTAGAGTAATCAACCCACTACTAAGGGACATATCCCCTGCATTCAGCAGCGTCAGCGAGAACCAACCAGCATCATGGGGAACAATATTCTTGGGCATATACGCAGCAGTAATCTTCGTTCCAATAGGAGTATACTACTTCATAGAGGATAGATCCAAAGAATCAATATTCATGCTACTAACAACACTCACATCAATATACTTCGCGGCAAGCATTTCAAGATTCATCGTGGTCGCTGCACCAATAGCAGCGATAGCCGCCTCAGTTGGGATTGACTACCTCTTAGAGCCATTCGCTAGAATCCTAAGGGGAGAATGGTTCGTCCACCACATAAAACCAATAAAGAGAGCCCTAGGAGAACAAAGATTACCGAAAGGGGAAGCAGTCGTCATATACGGTTTAATCTCACTGTTAATCCTAGCAAGTGTGAACCATGCCGTGTGGGCCACACAAGGGTTCGTCACATACGACATGGCATCATACGAGAAAGAAGCATTCAATTATCTAAAAGAATACGCAAACCCGAACGATGTTGTTCTATCATGGTGGGACTATGGATACCGATTATCAGTTCTAGCAAATGTGAGAACACTCGCCGACAATGCAACATCAAACTCAACTCAAATGGGTGTTGTAGGTTCAATGCTCATACTACCGCCGAGCAAATCCATTAAATTAATGAAGAAATACAATGTGAAATTCATAGTTGTCTATTCAGTTGACATACTAAAAGCTATTTGGATGATAAGAATAGCGGAAAAATACGCTCCAGAATTCGGAGTCAAAGAAGCAGACTACTACTCAGCAAAAGACGGCGGATACAAAGAGGCATTCTTCCACAGCACACTATGGACACTACTAGCCTACCAAGACGACCAAAGAGCCCAATTTTGGGTCAGCAACTTCGCAGTGAAAGACCTAAGAGACCAATACAAGAAATTCCTAGTAAAAGACCTAGTATACTTCAAGCTAGTATTAAACACCAGAATGGATAGAAACCAACAAAACCTAAAGATCTATGAGGTAATATACAGGAGTGATACACCATTCTATAACATGAACCCCATCAATAACACAACAGGAAATAACACAAGTGCATATCAATTAAACACAATGAAGAACAACTTGCAAACAGGAAAAGAAATAAATATTGAAAATTGGGTAACCGAAGGCCTAGTATACAATGGCTACAACTTACTCCTCAAGAGGAATGATCTCTCTTAAAATTTCATCAAATTTTTCCCACATTTCCTCTAGCGTAGAACCAACCACTATATGGTCAAGTTTCTTGTACTTTTTCTTGATTTTCTCTGGTTCTTTATCCACTGTAGCAAATACTGTTATTGAACCTGGGAACAAAGTTTTTAGAACACCACTAGCTTCCTCAGCATCATCAATAGCCGCTCTCCGCGCGGTGACATCGGTGAAAACAATTATATAGGGTATCTCCCTAGGGCTAGCTCTCTTGTAGATTACAACGCCAACTTTCTCGATAAGCTTTTTAAGCTCTTTCTCGCTAATATCCAGAGCACCGTGGTACTCTGTCTCAAGGATCGATCTTAAAATTTTACCCCTATCAACGGTATACTTAGCGTTAATTTCTTGGCTTCTCTGCATGTATTCTTCCTTAAAAGAATACATAATATATTTTTCTACATCTCTTCGAATGCTTTCTCTGGCTTTTTTCTGTTTCAATTTACCACCCTTAAGATACAGTTATATTACCTTCAAAGATAACCTTTTCATCTAGAAAAACTTTTACCTTATAGTCACCAGCTTCAACTTCACTGAGGATTCCCCTAAATTCTACCATCCCGAGACATTGGTGACATAGACCTGGAGGTGGAGTTTTATCAATATGAATCTCGATTACTCCATCTGGAAGGGCTCTAAAACTTGCTGTTAACCTATAGCAAGGGTTTGGTGTTATTGCAACGCCATTGAACCATATTTCCCCACGACCGCCTTTCACGTCCACAGAACTTGTAGTGTTCGCTGGAGCGCATCGACCTCTTTCAATATTAAATGAGATTTTCAAATGCCTGCACCTTACAATTAAACTTTCGTTTGAATTTCATTGTTTCATAATAGAATACAGATTAATAAGGATTAAAAAAGTATATC
>JAGSHR010000151.1 GCA_029855985.1 Candidatus Njordarchaeota archaeon | reverse complement strand
TTATTATATAGTTGGATTTTTTAAATAGAAAAAACATAGAATATTACAACTATTGATTCTTAAAAAACGCTAAGAAACACTTTAATTTTAATTTAAGAGGTTATGTGAATGAATCAAGAAAAAATACTCGAGATCTTAAATCAGACTGTTGATAGTGTAAATGAACTCAAAAAGATCAGTTTCAATATGGGGGAGGTACCGATAGAAATGCTGCAAACAGTATCTATTATACTCAATGCACTTAGAAGGTACGTTATTTACCTGTCAAGCGAAAAGAAGGGAGACTTACAGTATACCCTGGAACTCCTAAAGACCGCTAATGATTCTCTCCTTCGTTCAATTAGACAACTGGAGAAAAAATTGAGATAGGGGATATGTTGGATATTTTAAGCTATTCATTCTTTTTCTTAAGGGGTTTCACGAAAACTATGAATATTGCTAGAGAGAATAATCCGATAAAACCGCTTATGATGAAGTTTATAGCTGGACCATACATCCACAGTTTAACCATTGCAAGGTTAACTTGGAAAATTTCATTATAGTATAATTGGTATATGTATGTTCCAATGGCTGGTCCAAAGATAGCTCCAATGTTAAAGAAGGCTTGAACAAGCCCAAAGACTTTTCCTCGTGATTCGAAGGAGACGATATCCGCTTGTAGTGCTCTAAATGATGGGCTTGCCACGTTAAAGAAAAATGATCTTGTCACAACGGTCCCAGCAAAGTAGACTTGGTCTTTAGTGAATGGTAAGATTATACTCGCTAATCTACTGAAAAACATGCCTATTATTATTACTCCTCTCCTACCGAACTTGTCCGATAGCCAACCTGCTGGGTAAGAAGATACTATGTTAGAAAATCCTGCAGCTGACAAAACAAATCCAACGTATTCTGGTTGAAATTTAAGGAAATCGCTCATGTAGAGAACAAAAATGGGCATTGACATTCCCATAGCGAAACCATTGGCAAGCGCCATTACGTAAAATGACAATAGAGCCTTGTTTACATCGTACATTTCGTGTATATCCCTATACCCGATCTTTTTGATGTACTTAGCGTTGGCTTGTTCTATCTCTCTCTTTTTTTCTACACTTGGTTCCTTGACTCCAACGAGGATTATTATCGTTGAGATGAACGCAATTAAACCTGCTATAATAAAAGAGAATCTATAGGATAACAGTTCGCTGAACCCATAGTATTTATTGAAGATCATGAATATTATACCCGCAGCTCCAGGTCCCAGAAAAAAAGCCATATTGTTGCTTGTCATATAGATTCCCATTGCTCTACCACGATACTTCATGGTGGTTAAATCTGCTATCAAACTCTCAGCTATCGGCCAATATGCAGCACTAGCGACGCCTTGTAGCGCCCTTATAATATAGAGTTCTAAAATGTTTTGAGACAAAGCGAATGCAATCATAAGGGCAGCGTACATAATGGAGCCTAACAATAAAATATTCTTTCTATGTCCGCTCTTGTCACTCATTCTGCCGAACACTGGTGCGAGAATTGCCCTTGTGAGCATAAAGATACTAACTAATAAACCAATATCGAGTGGTGTTGCACCAAGATCCCTCGCGAATAAAGGAAAGAATGGCATCAAGAACGCGAATCCCAGCATTATAACGAACACACCAAATGACAACAAGTATACCTCTAGCGGAACACCTTCTTTCATCGAAATCACCCTTAGCTTAAATGGTAGAAAAAGCAAATTTAAAATAAGTGTAATTAAATTGAGAAAAGACTACAAGGCCTCAATATTTTGAGTACTCCAACATTTGCATTGAATTCATTCCCGAGTTTCAATGTGGGAGTTCTATGAGTATTTTCCGCGGGTTTTTCTAAATATTAATAGAAGATAGAAGTTGGAAACTTTGGAGCTACTTTATAAATAAAATTCACAACATTTGTAAGTTTTAATTTCGTGATGATTTATAACTGACCAATTGTAAAATAGTATAGTATACAACTTGTATTTGTGAATGTGGGAGTATTAACCTTCCTAAAAATAGTTAGAATGGCAATGTTTCTGTTGATAGGTGGGTTCTTAAATGACTTCCAACCTCAAAGAGCGTATAAAGAAAAAATTAAAAAGACCTGCATTGGTAGAGGAGATTCCCAAAGAAGCACTTGAGAAAATTAAGAGCCTTTTAGAATTAGGTGAAAAGGGTCGTTTTGATGAATTTGATAAACTTGTGAAAAAAATTGAGAGAAAGTGGGGAGATAATCCTTATGTGCTAAATGAGTTAGCTAAGATCCACCAATACTTTGATCTGGTCAGGGAGGCCGAGTATTTTATAAATAAGGCGATCGAGTTAAGTCCTGATTCACCTATTTTCCTGAACAATCAAGCGATAATTCTAA
>JAGSHR010000145.1 GCA_029855985.1 Candidatus Njordarchaeota archaeon | reverse complement strand
GTACTAGTATGTGGTTTAGTAGTGATGTGAGGGTTAGGTATTTGAAGCCTTTTTTTCCTGTGGTGATGTATTCTGTTAGTGTTTGGAGTGTGTTGAAGATTGTGTTGATTTCGTAGTTGTTTTCTAGTTGTATTTTTATTTCTTTTGTGGTTTCATTGTTTAGGGTTGTTTTTAGTATTGTTTCTATGCTTTTGTTTGCGTCTTCGTTAACGTGGATTGTTTTTCCTTTTATTGCTCTTGTCATTTGTTTTTTCAGTAGGTTCCATGCTGTTTTGTCAAATATGGTTGTTCCTGTATATTGAGGTTTTATTTTTTCGTAAATTCTGTGTTCGTGGTGGAGTAGTATGGAGATTGCGGCTAGTGATAGGAGGTCTTGAAGTTTGTCTTGTTTTTTTCTGGCGCTTACTAGAATGTATGTGCCTAGTATTTCGTGGAGGTATCCTTTCCTTGTTTTGTATTCTTGTGCTAGTTTGCCGTAGTCGTGGAATGTTATTGTTAGCTTAACGATTGAGTCTGCGAGTTCACTTAAGTTTTCTTCTGGCTTTTGTTTTCCTAGTGTTTTTCTGATTAGTCTCTTTAATGTTGGGGTGTATCTTTTCTTTATTTTGTCCCATTCTTTCATCATTAATTGTATGTGTTCGAAGAGGCATGTTTTATCGTTTTCTTTGTTGTGTGAGTATTCTGGGTAAACATAGCACATGTTCATGTCTTTCAGGGGGCAGGTCTCTTGGAACAAGCATTTTGGTTGTTCTGTCACTTTTATTTCACCTCAACAGATTAAACCGAGTTCCACCTCGTTAATTCTCTTGTAGAGACTGTCTGGTAATATGATCAAGCTAACCGTGTTGTTTCTGTTTCTTTTTTCGATTTCTTTGCTCTTTTGGGTTTTGATGATAACGTGCTCCCCAATGATTTTTATTTTAACAACTTTGAGAAAGATTTCATTTCCGAGGCATTTTCGCTGGAGTTGATCGAGTGTTCTTTTGGTTAATCTCAGAATTTTTTCCTCTAGTTCTTCATGGCTTAAACGTAAGCTCCCCTCTTGAATCAACTCATTGATTTTTGATTCTTCTAGGATCAAAACATAATAGAATGGTTCAAGTCTTAAGTGGAATTGTCTATTAGAATAGAATAGGTTAACTAGTGGGGATAACATATTTATAAGTTCTATCTCTAAATTGTATCTAGGTAAAATGTTTCCCATGGTCTCTGGAGTATAAACTTCATCTAACATTTCTTGAACTAAACTTGTTTCTTGGAGTGCTTTGACTCCGTAGGTGTGGTAATACTCTTTTAATGTTTTCTTAGTAAAGTTTAGTAACGTTTCATTGTATGGCAGACTTGTTTGTGGTTCGAAAATGTGAATAGTTCCCTCTGTTTTTTCTCTTCTTGCCACTCTTCCAACCCGCTGGATTAAACTGTCAATGGGTGACCATTCGGTTAAGAGAAGTTCAGCATCTACGTCGAGACCCGATTCAGACACTTGGGTAGAGACTAAAATATGTTTTCTTCCAGTAAGATTTTTCAGTTTTTTCTCTATTGTTTTTCTGTATCCTGATCTGAGTCTTGAGTGCAGGAGCAGAATTTCGGCTTGTTTCTTTAATATTTCTCTTATTTTCAAGAAAGCTTCTATGGCTCCATTAACTGTGTTTACGATTACGATTATTCTGTCAAATTCCTTTAGCATTTTCGAGAACTCTTTCCTGTTCATGTATTCGATAATGGTCTCGTTGTGAAATTCAACTTCTTTTAACTCACCTTTACTCCCTCGATGATCTTTTGCTTTAATTTTTTTCGCATTTTTTGGAACTAGCAAGTCTTCTAATAATTTAGGTATCGTAGCGGTCATTATAACTGTTGGGATACCAGAAGAAGACAGGTTCTTTACTATTTCTCCCAGGATGCCTAGAACATGTAAGTTTTCGTCTTGGTATAGTTGAACTTCATCAAAAATAACCATTGAAGATGCAATATTACCTATCGGGAAGAGGGATTTTCCAAACCTAGTACCCTTGTAAACCCAAGAGTATGTTCTTCTCCCAATTAAACCGTAAACAAATGCATCTAATGTAGTTATCACAATGTCCCCAAATAGGTATGTTTTTTCGGGGCTTAATCCACCTATGTCTACGCCTACATTTGGGGCTTCGCTAGGTTTTTCTTTGAATATTAAATCAATAATTTCCTTAATTCTATGGTATTGGTAGTTAATGAGAGTTTTATTTGGTAGAACATATATGAAGCCAGGAGCGAATATCCATTCATCGTAAAAGGCTTGACAGAGATACGGAAAAAGGACTGC
This sequence comes from Candidatus Njordarchaeota archaeon, assembly GCA_029855985.1. The sequence continues at coordinate 16,363 of JAGSHR010000145.1, read as the reverse complement.
TTCTGTTTTTCCGCTCCCCGTGGGGGCGTTTAATAACAGGGCGGTGTCACTGCTCTCTTGGCTTAACTCGTAGAGAGTTCTCCACGTTTCAACTTGATGTTTGTAGGGCTCGACAGGAATACCGCGCGTTTTTCTGAAAAAATACTGGAAAAGTGTTCTACACTTCTCCACGAACTTCAAAACTTTTCACCATTATTGTCTATTCTGTCCCTGATATCAATGCTACAGCTAAATCGATGTTGAGAAGTCTCCTAAGTTCTTCTCCGATACTTTTGCTTCTCTCGCTTGATTTTGTTAGTTTTTTTATAACTTTTCTTAATTCCCTCACTGTTAAGTAAACGTTAAATGCGTTGTTGTTGTATGCCAACTCTGATAATGTGTTTATAACGGTGTCAGCGCCGGCGTCAACCGCTTCCTTACTAGATAGTAGCCACTCAATCAACTCAATTATGTGGGGGTAAATTTCTTTTAATCTGATAGTGTAATCTAACATCAACGAGTAATCGAAACTCTTAAAAGTGTTAATTCTTTTTGTGCTACCTATGTCATATGAGTAGGTGTACATGAACCATGAGAGTTCACTTGGGAATGTATCGGGTGTATAGAGTGCGTATGTGAAAACTTGTGATAGCTCTGTTAGGCTTGCGTCGTTTCTCATAGCTTTGATTAAAGCTGCCTCTCCACTACTGAACCAATTGGAGGTTATTACTTGACTTATTTTTCTCAGTTCAGTTTTGCCAGTGAATCCTAATATGTTATAGTACACTAGGTTGCCTCTTCCCGATTTCTTCGACACTATTGCGGCTGCATTGAGTAACCCAATAATTGATGTTAGTACACATTCTCTGCAAACCTTGTATGGTTTATCAACGTAGCTGTGTGGTCTAGTTTCGTATTTGCCGTAAACACCTGAGATGGGAATATAAATTGTAATGTTAGAGGATGAGCCTCTGCGATTCTCTTTATATTTGTTTTTATGATCTGAATCGGCATATACGGTGAGATTTATCATTCTCCCGCTTTTTTGGAGAATTTTTCTCAGTCCTCCTTTTGTGTTATTATCAAGGCCGAACACAAATTTTTTTATTAATTTTGGGGTTTGAGAGTCAACGCTAATTTTATTGGCTTCAATAATGTTGGATAAATACTTCTCGCTTTCGAGAATATCCACGTTTTCTAGTTCTTTTTTATTGCAGCCAGATAATTCGAAAACATACCTGCTTCCCTCACCAATCACCCATGAGTCCCTATCGTTGCATAAATCGACGCTAGTGATTATCCTTGTTAAGCCCCACATGATGAGCGTATCCGTTAGGGGGTTGTGGTTAGGAGTATATAATTTAACTATGTCCCTTTTATTCATTAATTTTCGCCTCCGAGGGAATAATAACGCGCATTTTCTCTCCGAGTAGTTTACTCTTGTATGTTAAGACTCTAACTCCTTTAACCGTCCTTACTTTTAGCAGCGTTGGAGTATAGATGACCATTTTCTTTCTCTTTACTTTCCTAATCTCCTTAGTTAACGGTAACAAAGCGGGTTCTAAGTATTCCGTGTAATTGAACTTTTCACCTTTCTTTTCTCTATCAATGAGAGCGTTTAATCTAACGAACTGCTGTATTAACCCACCGTTTAAAGGTTCAATAATCGCCTCACCGTTGTACTTAAGGAAAGTAAAAGTTTTGGTTTCGATTTCTTCTCCTTTTTCAACATAGTTGACTTTTATATCGTTTTCCTCTATTATAGAAACCTTTTTTACGGTTACCAAAGATTCCGTGTCTCCAATTCTCGTGAATGCTGGGTAAAATTTCTCGTTAAGTGGAAGCAAGGCCGCAATATATATTTCATTTGTGAAGATATAGTTTCTGTAGAGTGCATCCGTAAATGTTTTACTATAATAATCATAATAATAGTCTAGCAAACCATGATCTCTCAGCATAGAAGCGAACTCGACTTTTGAGTAAGGAATATCAGCCTCGGAATTAAATAAAGCGCGCACTTCTTCGGGCAATTTATTGTAAAATTTCTTTTTGTCTCTTATGTTATCTTTTACTTGTAGGAACCTGTTTCTCCTGAGTACAACATGAGTTGAAGTTAGTTCTCCTAGAGGGACCGCAAAAAACCAAGAATCAGACGTAATGTCCATCAACGCATCAGTAAAGTTTTTCTTAGTCCATATAGCGTAAGAGTAAATTATTGCTCCAGCTATCGTTGTTGGAGGGGGTAATATATAACTCTCAGCGACTTGGTACGTTTCGGGAATCCTAATTGAATAAAATAATGGGTTAACTAAAACTTCAATTATCAACAATTTAACGGCCCCTCCAGCAAAAAGAAATAAAGTTTGTTGTTTATTTAGTATTATCTTCCAGCGCTTCATTCAAAACGCTTACTATCAGACTTCCGATGTTATTGTGTTGTTTTACGTGAAGTTGACCCAATTTTAAGTTATTCCTGTTAGTTATAATGTGAAGAGTTATGTCTTTTTTATCTAGAATTTTGCCTTCAACAAGATCTCTGTAGAGCTCAATGCTTGATTCTAGATAGTCCATGTAGTACGCATTAACTGGCATTGGTACTGGTTTCTTCGATGTTACCACTAGGGCTTCATGGACCTTGGTTACAGGGAGGGAATTAGACATTTTTGCACCCATTTCCCCTTGCAACAGTAATGATAATGCTTGGATAGCTGCTTTAGCTCGATCCTTGTATTGATCGTCGTTAATTACTCTATTAAGACCATTAGAGCTGTATGGGTTTGCCAATGGTACACCGATGAACTCTAAATCCATTGAGACTGCAAACCCATATAGTCCAGATGCGTACTCACTCTTGTACACCATCATCGCTTTTTCTTTTTCTATTTTTCCTCTTTCATCGTAGATTACTCTATTATGTGTTACAGTTGTTGTTGAAAATAGATTTTCCTCTACTGGTACAGCAAATGAGAACTTGATTAGGCTTTCTCTTCTTATCTGGTTTTCCGTAGCTAGGAACCCGTGAAGATCGTCTATTGCGCACTTTTTGACCATCTCCTCTTCGGATTTTATTTTGGCTCTCGTCCTATAGAATACGCCTCTTTTACAATCATCACATAGGTCATTTTTACCCCAACTTAAGAGTAGATTAACCATGTGTTTAGCGTGAAAGTGTTTGAGCATGTTTCCGCTCACACCAACTGTTTCGGTTACTTCCCAGTGGCCTTCTCTTCGACCAATGAGTGAGACTCTTGTTAACGTGCTGTAGTTACCCACACTGCCCTCCATATTTAATCTTTGTACGTTTAGAATTACACGAAATGTACCACGAATATACATATTTCACTCACCTCCATTTTTTTCTTCAGTTTTCTTGTTCTCATCTCCAGGACACCAGGGATTTATTGATAAAGCTAGAACGGCTAAGGTTAAACCAAGTCTTGATGAATCTTCCGAAGCTAGGTCAGCAATGTGTTTGACTATGTTTTCCGATGGGACTATTTTGTTAAGAAAATATTCTTCGTTGGTTTTACATTTTTCTTGGAAGTTTTTAGCGAGCTTATTTTTCACTCTATAGACGGGGTACAAGGCTTCCATAATTTCTCTATCGCTTTTGGCTCTCGCGAGTTTATCGAAAACACCAAAATCACCTTCTATATCAAGGTACCAACTTAGATATCGAGCTAGCACGATAATTTTTTCATCAGAGGCTAATTCCGATATTTTCATTTTTTGACCCCTATGTTTTTTTGGTTTATCAAAAATTTTTTCGGGAAGTTTCAAAAGTTGGTGAATTCATGTTTTTGTACAGTGATGTTTAATTAATTATTTTTTATATATTTTTTTAAAATAAAAAGTGAAAAAAGTCGCACAAATATTCACTAAATGTCTACACAATAGTTTCTATATTCACAAACAGAGCACTTAGAGGGATTATCTGTCGGCAACGGTAAAACACCAGAAACAATGATATCTCTAATTTCCCTAACAGCGTCTATCAAGGAACTGAAGTGCCTGTCATCTAATCGAATCTCCTCAAAACGGTTTATATCATAGTAGTAAACCATGCTGAAAACCCGAAATCCTGGGAAAACTCGTCTAATGAGATAGACTTGGAGAGCAAGTTGCATTTTGTGGTTTTCATCAATGCGCTTGGAGTATCTAGAAGATTTAATCTCAATTACTTTAACATACCCATCACCGATAATCACGGCATCTATAACTGCGCCTAATCCAAGTGATTCATCAAAAACGTAGTAACTCTTGTATAAGTGTTCACCAGTATCGATAGGGATTCTAGCTTCTTCTTCAATTTCCTTCCCAAACTTCATTTTAAATGTTGGTCTATACCTAGCGTTTAGAACTCTTCTATAGAAAACTTTTCTTTTACAGTAAAAGAACTGTTTAACGTCATCAGAGAAAACCAACACAGAGTTCTCATTTAGCAAGATTTTCTCACCTCACAATAACACTCTCCTCCTTAATATTGTATAGTTCTCTGACGATGATTACTTTATTCTTAAAACTCTCTGGGACAAAAACGATACGAATATCCCCTTCAGCAGATCCCATAACCCTATCTATTCTTAAAGCAATTTCTTCAGCGCGGGCATAACTCATCTCACCACAGAAAACACTTTTCTGCAACCTTAACAAACCGTAATCCTTCAATAGTTTAGCAACTTTCAACCTAACATGGTCGTCGGGAATATCATAAAACACGTAAACAAATGTCAAAGAGATCACCACCATCTAAATACAAATGATTCGTAATTATTGCTTCTACCAAGTAAAAATCTTACAATTTCCCGGGCCTGTCTGAGAATGGCACCCTCCAATGTTGTGTTTACACCATTAACTCTAACCTTATGCTTTAGGCGCTTCCTAAAGTGCTCAAAAAACTTTCGTTTACCCTCCTTGTTTAGCAAAACACTTGAGCCAGTGAAATCAAAATCATTTTGATTCAGCCAACCCCTAGAAAACATTGAGACAATCATAATATCAATGATAGGTTGTCTAAATTCTTCGGACAAATCGAGAACTAAACTTGGTTTTCCACTCCTATCCACATGCAAAAAACCAGCAAATGGCTCTAAACCAACCTTAGCGATAGTCAGAGCAACAACACTATTCAACATTATGTAACCGTAGCTAAGTGCTGCGTTTACAGGATCTCTCGGAGGCCTTCTATTCCTTGACTCAAATCCAAGTTCCTTGGGGATTATTCGAGATAGAGCTTCGTAATAGAGTCGAGAACCCTCTCCTTCTAGCCCCATTAAATTTAATCTAATATCATCAACTCTGTTCCCCTGAATATTACGAACTTCATCAGCGATGCGTTCAATTGAATCAGCGTGATTCAAGAGGAGAACAGCAAGGGAGTCGTCCCTATTTTTAGCAAAGTACCTCAAAACCATGACCTTATTAAGGAGTGCACCTAAAACAAATCCTTTAGCTAAAACTACTCCCCTATTGTCCAAATAAGCAAGAAATTGTTCTCTCCTGACTATGACAGTCCCATGCATGAAAAAAGGATGAAATGTGGCGAAGGCACCGTGGGAACCCGTTAATACAACTGGAATGTTATAATCTGCTAGTAACTTAAGTGCGTTAAGTGAAATGCTTCCTGACCCCCCAAGAATAAGAGAACTAAAGGTAAGAACACTGCGTTCGATCCGAGTGCCATCAGAAAAGGAAACAACTATCTTCATACCACTTTTACCAACCTTGTAACCCATAGCATCAACAATAAAAATCTCCCCCATCTCCTACACCTCCCAAGAAAAGATGCCACGACCAACAAGAGCTGATAAGTCAACGGAGAATCTATTGGAACCGTCATCAAAGACTACGAGGTTACCGCGATAACCAACTATCTCTCCCGATAAAATACGCTCCTCCCATACAAAATCAAACTCTGGTACATTCCATGAAAACTTACCAGAAGCAATTAAACGAGCACTAGTGTATTCCAGAACATTACTAACTATGGAGAAAAATTCGCATTCTGAGATTTCGTCACCATAGAATAACTCAATTTTCTCCATAAAACTAACACGGTCGATAAACCCAAATTCCTCTGATAGTAGCATCTCAACCTCTTGGGCCTCACAAAGATTCCAATTACTATCAAATACAGCGAAAAAACCAGCTCCTTGCTCCAATAGTCTAAACAGGAATCCTCCAATAAGACCGTTGCGATCAAAACGAGATATTCCTACTTTTATAAGGTTTCCAAGAGAAACCAAATAAACAACATATTTGTGTGCAGGGAAATTATCTTCAATGCATCCCTCAACGATAGATCTATAGCGGGTGCCGTGTGGGGATAAATAACATGACTCGCATAGGCCTAGCTTAGAGAATCCTTTTAATTTTGATCCACACCAGCGACAAAATCTATCACGGGAGAATAAAAACCAATGGTAACCATTAAGAAAACTGGCGCTAACTGAACCATCCAAATTAAGTAAAATCAAATAAGGAACAAAATCTCCAAAAAACAAGCGATACCCGTAACCTGATATGATAAAGGTAGGGGTGTTCTCACTAAGAAATTCAAGTTCGCTAACGTGATGTTTGATGACAAAATTGGGAAGGTGCATTAAAACACCTCCTAAAACATAATATCTGAGTAATACAGTATTTAAATTTAACGGAAATAAACATGCAAAATAGAAATAAAATGAAAAAAACATAGAAAAGATGGTACGGTATGGATGATAAGAGAACTTATTGTCTAAAATCGATGTGAATTAACCCTTCTTGCAACTCTAGTCTTTTTTATGAAGAGGCATCTATACATTATAGGATAAACTTAAATACTCTTCGATTTTGACTATTTGTAGGATTTGACTTTTTTGGAATATGACTTGTATGCTGGTTCTCACTGGTATGTAAGCTGGTGTACCTATGTTCTTATCTAATTTTGCTATTCAATTAAGCAATGTAAAGTTATTCCCCTTGATGGGAGTAGACTTTTTGGTTTCCGAAGAGGGGGGATTATATTTTCTCGAGGTAAATTCAATACCCGCTGGCACAGGGATAGCTAGAATAGTGTCAGATTTAATAAGTATGGAGAAGAATTCGAAAAAGGAATGGATGGATTTAGGACACGTTATCTTGGAGAGCTTAGAAAAATTCTTAAAATATTATCTAGATCTAAAAGGGATACATCACAAGGAAAAGTCAACTGTTGTAATGATAGAACCAAACTATGATGTATTACCAGTTCTAAAGCTTGACAGATTAAAAATCCTTAATTACCTAAGCCGAAACGGTTTTAAAACGATCTCAAAGGGTAAGCAAGAGATTATGTTTGGTCCAAATGGTTTAGAAGTAAAATATAATAACGGGGTGATAACTCCTGAGATAGTTATTAGAAGAGTTACAGGCATAAAAGTTTGGCCTAACTCACGTCAACTAGTTTTAAACCCGAGTGTCGCGGGCGGACTTTCCAGTAATAAATTCACAGTCTATGAAATTCTTAAGAATGTTCTAAAGAAAACAAGATTGGCAGTAAAGATTCCAAGGTATTACCTTGCTCGAAGTAAAGAAGAATTAATGTGGGCAATTGAGGAGATCAAAGAATTCACGAAGACGATAGTTTTAAAGCCTGTAAATGGGCACGGTGGAAAAGGAATAAAATTCATAGAAGCTCATGCCGCTGCTAAATTTAAAGATAGGGTGAATTACCCTGTTATTGTTCAGGAGATGATTAAGTCCCATCTTTTCAAGGGGAGTAATGGAGGCAAATATGTTCTTGATATTAGAGGTTTTATTATTGGAGGTTTGTTCTCAGGTTTGCACCTTAGGAGAAGTGGTTGCCCAGCAAAAAACTACTCAAATGGAAAATGCTTAATATCCAATATTTCATCTGGAGGCGTTTATGTTCACGCATTCTACGATGACACTTTAGCAGGTATAAGCCAATTTAAACTACTAAGGGATTACAGCAAGGTAGTCCCTGGCTTACCTAAAATCGAAAAAAACGCGGTGGTTTTGGGAAAAGACATTATAGAGGCGATTAGCGAGGCTAGTAAACACATATCAACGGCTTTGATTAGAGAATTAGCCGTTAGGATGAATTATCGCTATAAAGACAAGGTAGGAGGGGTTGCGCTTTGAGTGGCCCCTTAGAGGTATTCAAGGACTTGCTGGAGTTCTATTATCTTGTTTACAGGTTAGAGGAAAACAATGTAGGTAATAATGGAGAAATATTAGATAGAACCTTGAACATTTTGGAGGAGCTCCTTAAATATCAGAGCAAAATATGGAGCAGAATACTATATAGGGCTCCCATAGAACTTCTCCTCCTCAATGAATCACATGTAGGAAAACGTAAAGCAAAACTATTGTTGCGTTCGCTTAGAAACCTTCTTGAAAAAGAAATACTCAAAATAACGAGGATGATTAGAAGCGTTAAAAGTGATGAAGAACGCATAATTCTGCCACCAATGTTTTACCACAACCCAATTAAACTGTTTAACGCGTTCGATTACTTTGAGGGAAGAAATAGGTATTTAATCATAGCGGCTCATTCGACGCCCCCCTTAGAGGACGCTCACACCGTCGACATAGCATCAAAGATCGCGAAGATTACTGGAAGTCACCTATTAATCTCTAAAGTCTCACGGGTAGACTATGACTATAATAGGTACTATTCGAGAATATCACCATTCAGAAGACTCATAGAACAATTAATCTTCACGAACAAAGTCAGATTCATCATTGATATACATGGCTACAATATCCCAGAGGAATACGATGTTAGGTTAGGTTTTGGCACAATAATAAACAAGGAGAGAAAAATGGTTAAGAAGCTCCTTCAATCATTTGAAGAACAAGGGTTAAACACAATCGTGGATACAAGTAGATTTCAAGGTGGCGATATAGTCTTCTATCACTCTATGCCACCCATAGTAGATGCGGTCCAGGTTGAAATCAACGTAAAAACTCGAAAACACAAGAGAAACAAGGTAATAAACGCGTTAGTTGACTTCATGGGTGTTCGCTAATGGCAACCAACGAACAAGATAACTACGAGATTCGAGTAGGAATCGAAGAAGAGGTTTTTCTAGTCAACCGAGAGGGCTTTTTGGCTCCATACGCTGACCAGTTAGCACAAGGATTACTATACAAGCTCAAAAATAACAGAGAGTTCAGGAAAACCATCAAAACGCTACTAATGGGCATTCAATGGGAGCCAAATCCAGCTCAAATTGAATACGTTACAAGACCGTTACCGATAGAAAAGATCCGGGAAGCAATAGAACTAGGGAGAGAAACCTTCGGTGAGATAGCTCAAGACATGGGATTGCTTATCCTCCCATACAGTGTACATCCCGTGCAAAGCAACCCGCATCCACTGAACGGGACACACATAAACATATCTGTAAGTAACAGAAAGAGAACAGTCGATAGAGAGATAATCCTATCAGTTTACAGACACATAAGAAATCACCTGCCAGAAATAATAGCGCTAACCGCGAATAGCCCCATGATGGGTGGTAGAATAACTAACTATACGAGCTCAAGACTCGCATACAGCAGGGTTCTAATGGATTCAACTGAAGGAAAACTTAGGCGTGTAAGTTACTTTGTGAGACCAAGGGAGAAAAGAGATCAAACGAAATACGCTATAATGTTTCAGTCATTCAAGCAAAAGGAGCGAAAGATCATAATAGACAATTATGGGCGCAGATTCATGGATATAACAGTTAGAGGTCCATACACAAACATTCTTGAAGATCTTGCGAAAAGGAAGAACGAAACGAGAATCGAGATAAGGGCAATAGATAACCAGTTAATGATAGATCATCTATGTGATATAGTGAAGATAATAGTAGGATTAACATTCGAGGCGTTGGATAAGATTTCTAGAGGTGAAAAAATAAAACCCATTGAGAACTATGTTGAAAACAAATTAAGCGCCATAAAAAACGGTGTAGATGGAACCTACGAGACTAGCTCTGGAACCGTATCAATGAAAGATAGAGTAGAGGGTATGATAGAGAGAATTCAAGATTACTTGGAGAAGAATCAATTAAAACTTGAGACAAACATTAAACATGGTATACCAGAAGTGAAAGAATACGGAAAAATACTCCTAGTGGACCCTTACCCACAAGTAACAAAGTACATATTAAGTGGAAGAATCTTCGCTAACATAAAAGTTAAGAAGCCAATAAAAGCCTATGGCCTCTTCCATAAGGAAGTGAAGATCAAGGAAGGAAAAGTGTTAACAGGAATGCTAGTGCCATATTATAAATTAACCTTAAAGTCCTCAAGGGGGGTCATTGAAAAAATTGAGAAAATAGAGATACAACATTGGGTATTGACACAAAACCTCTACATACCCTACAGTGATTCGATTATCATTCGCACGGCAAGGGGACCAATTAAACAACTTAGAAATCAGTTAGAGCTACTGGGAAGATCCCTACAATAAATAGGGACACAAAAAGGACACTTTCTAATTAGAAACAGGGAGATCTGCGATCAATCTATAAACTAAAAATCATTAATAAATAGTTTGCTTAATTTGAATTGTTTTCGTTATTTTAGATCATTAAGTCTATTTTTAAAAAGATATAACGTATAGATTAAAAATAATATATATTTAAATCTGCAAAATTTTGTTTACTTAGTTAGGGGGTTATAACCCCAGGTTCGGTCCCCATGATTAGGGATGGAAAGGAGTAACAGAGTTTTGACCGCCCCCAAAGTGTCGCGTTTGATTGGTGCCCAGAGAATCCCATGCTTCATCGTGGGGAGCGGTCAATCCTTTAAATCTGATGAATCTTTATGAAACTAAATGTGGGGTTTAATGAGAGGTATAAATCTTGGCACTAGAATCGCTTATCGTGGTGGATCGGTCTGGTTTACCAATAGCATCGTACCCCGAAGAGTTAACTACGGATACATCGGTTTTCTCTGGATTGTTGACTAGTTTGACCAGTGCGACCGAGCAACTTGGCATAGGATCGGTGGAAACCCTAAAAATAGGGGGGAAGGTTTACGTTGTTAAGAGTTTTAACAAGGTTATCATCATAACTATTCTCGGTAAGCAAAGTAATGTTGCAAAATGGTATATAGATGTTTTATACAAGGCCTTGGGGAGAATATTGGACTTAATGTACTATGAAGAAGGTTCTGTTGATGATACTGTTCATAATACATTTAAAAACATTTTATCGAATTTCTACGAGGTTTACCCGCTTGTTGAGGAAGCTTACGAGGAATTGGAAAAAGTTTTCAAGGTTGCGCATAGGATATTTGGTAAGAAAACATTTGAGTTATTGAATAGTGTGTTAACGCCTTTCGCTAAAGCTATTGAAAGTAATGGTGAGTTAGAGTTAGAGATTATGGAGCTCGATGACCCAAAGAGGTTTGCAGAACTCCTAGAGAAGGCAGCAGTTTTCTTAAGAGACAATATAAAAAATATGTTGTAGTGATTTTCGGGTTTTCTTAACTTATTTCTTTCAATAATGGGAGAATGACTTTGACATAGTAATTTGATATAACAGCTATGATTACATCGGGGATTATTAGTGAAACTGAGCTTATGATGAATGAATCAATATCTGTTATTACTTTTGCTACATTATGGAATGTTGCAATGACATTCAACACGGATGTTAAGAATATCGACGCTGTGTAAATAGCTAAATATAACCATATTAGTGCTCCTCCTTTCATTTCCCTGTAAAGCTGAAAGGCATACATTACAGTCAACAAGTTGATGGCCAAGATAAAACCCAATCCAATTGCGTACGAGTTCGTAATTATCTCCCTATATTCTTCTACACCTGTCTGGTAGAGTAAAAATACCGGTAATGCGATAGATGTTAAAGCACCGGCTCCTCTTTTAACGTATATTTGATCGTGGACTAGGATGAATAATAAGTAGGAGAGGGCTAGCAGGAGTATTCCTGAAAAGAAGAAAAGTGGGATACTTAGAACTGGGTGCCAGTAGAAGAATGACAGCCAAGCTAGTATGAATACTATATTGATGGTTGCTTTGAGTATTGAAATAACTTTCAGCATTGCGAGCTTTCCTTCGCCTAAGAATCTCTTGGATGAGTATATATTTAAAATAGATCCAATTAATGGGATAATCGAGATAGAAACAAATATCATGACATCAATCATTTTTATTACCTCGCGTAAAAAAGTATATATGTATTAGTTGATGCCTATATTCACCTAACAGTTTCCCTTATTTAAGCTTACTAGATATACATTTTATCAGCTACATGTTTTGTTTATTGATTAAATTTAATTTACATTCTTATATCATCAATGTTAATAATTAGTAAAAGGCATGAATTAGCAAGAAGCTGGTTGTAATGAAACAAGAAAGGATTCTCCACGTCCTAAAAGGCTTAAACCTAAGCGAATACGCGATAGATCTTTACCAAAAATTGCTCTACCAAGGACCGAAAACGGTCAGTGAAATCGCCATGATAACAAACATGAACTACGACGAGATAACCTCTGCACTGGAACAACTCAAGAAGGTAAACCTAGTTGACAAGATTCCCAGTGTGCCAGAAAGATACGAAATATTGCCACCATATTATATATTCATCAAGATATTCACGGACCTATCCGATGAAATACTAAACTTCTCAAGCTTGATCTCCAAAAACATTGAGGAAAACATCAATCAAGTAATGGGTAACATCAACACTGTTCGAAGCAGAATAATGGGGTTCCTAGAGAACATAAAAGGAAAAATAAGTGAGGAAGTTAATAAGGTCGTGGAAAAAGTTTTAAGCGAAGTTGAAGGTGAATTCGAGGGAATAATTGGAATCATTGAAGAGAGCGTTGAAGAGTCAATGAACATGCTTGATATGGAGATGAACAGAGTTTATGGTCTCCTAATGACATCAACTGAGAGAACAATCAGCAGTATACTTCAAGACGCAAATGAAATGAACAAAACAATCGAAAGCATTCAAAATGAGGTAAAAATAACAATAAGGAACACTTTAAGAGAAAAACTAAACAGTTTAACAGAAACAACCAAGGGACTCTTAGATGAAAGAGTGGCGAACATCGAAAAAATAATAGAATCAACAACAACGCTATTCAACAACCTAGAGGATATCCTAGAGAAAAGCGTAAAATCACTATACGGATTAATGAAGGAAAGCATGGAGCAGAATTTGAACAGTGCCAAAGAAAAATTACTAGACAAGTTAACAGATTCCTCAGAAAAAGTGTCATCACTAGTTAACAAAGTGAACTCACTCATATCAGAAAAAACCGAAGAAAACAAAGAACTATTCGGGTTACAAACAGACTTAAAACAGATAGAGCTAACAGTAAGGGAGTGCAAAACAATAACCTCACTAGAATTTGAGGATATTTATAGTGAAATAATAAAGAATCTTGAAAGAGACCGTGAAAGTTTGATTAATTATCTCAAGGAAAACTTGGAAAAAGAAAAAACAAACTTCTTAGAGGGAATAAGAAAAGCAGTCATAGAACTCAGAAACAACCTAAGAGAAATAATCATAAAAGAACTACCGGTCATCAGTGAAGAAACAGAATCAATAATCAACATGATAAATGAAAAAATAAGCGAAGTGATCCAAAACTCAAAGGAAATCGCAAACCAACTACAAAAAATATATGAAGAGGCTGGAAATTCAACGCTGAAAATCTACAAGGAGCTAAGAGATAAAATAAAAGAAAACTACAAGGTCATGATCGAAAATGTCAAACAGAACCTCAGAAGCAAAGTAAACGAACTAACAAAAAGTGTTGAAAACTCACTCCTCAAAATCTCAAGTGAACTAAACCGAATACTCATGGAACCATTCGAGGAAGTAAACAAAATAGTTGAGGAAGGTCACAAGAACCTAAAGAAGACACTGGATGACATGCTAGAAATGGGTATAAAAGAAAGAGTAGAAGCACTAAAAAGGGAACTATCAGAAACGTTAACAAACATAGATGAATTCTATAAAGAAATCGAAACCCGTAGAGTAGAGATTCGGTCAAAAGTTTGGCCAGTGAGAGGCATCACAGCCATAAAAGCATACATGAAGGACGCACTAAAAAGAGCCAAACACATAGTACTAATCATATCACCAAAACTCGAATGGTTACCAATGAAAGAATTATCAGAACTTGGAGAAAACACAAGAGTTCAAATTGCAGTTAATTTCAACAGGCAATCCCCAGAGGAATTAGAGAAAATAAACCAACTAAAAACAACTTTAAAGAAAGTAATGATAAGATACTACCCCAGAGGAATAGTTTTAGGATTCATAGTAGATGATAGGGAGGGACTATTCGCACCCATACCCGACGAATTAACAGATGAGGAAACCGTGGAAGCAATAGCGTCAGCATCCAGGGAATACATAATGGCGTTCAGGGATTACCTAGCTCAAGCATGGACATCAGCAGAAAACATTTAAGCCAATATGGCAAAATAAAAATAGTGTTCCTACTTTTTAAGGCTGCCTTTGTTTTGAGGTAGGTAATATGGTAAATTGTGATTCTCATGGTGATTCAATTTTTCAAGACTGGTGTGTTAAAGTGTCTTTCTCAGACAATATTCCCTTGTCCTAACCTTATGGGTATTATTAGAGGCGTTTTTGCCTTGTTTACACGATTTTCGCCCTCGTGGTACTTGTCGCTCTACTCGCCTAAAAAAAGGCATTTACTAGGTGTCCCGTAGGAGTAGGTTTACAAGGCGTTCTAAGACTTCTTCTTTGTTGATATTTTTGATTTCAACGGGGCGTTTAACATAGGGCTTTTCCTTCACTTTTTCGGCCCAAGGTTTTCTCTCAACTAGCATACGCCATATTATGGTAAGGATCTTTCTGGCTACGGCAACCACGGCTGTTAAATAATGTTTCCCCCGCCTCCTTAATCTAGTGTAAAACTCCCTGATGAGTTTACTGTTGCTTCTGACAGCGGCTCTGCCGACCAAGAACATTATTCTTCTCATCCATGGGTTAGACCTCTTCGTCAGCGGTGCGCTCTTCTTTTTACCTCCTGACTAGTTTAATCTTGGAACTAAACCGGCGTAGGAAGCCAAATTAGCTGGTGAGGGAAACCTAGATACGGTGCCTATCTCGGCAAGTAAACTGACAGCAGTCAAGAACCCGACGCCGGGAACAGTCATAAGAAGCTCTATTTTCTCCATATACGGCTCAGCGTAAACACGTATCAATTCATCGTACTTGCCTAACAGGGACTCCAAGGTCTCCAATTCTGTTAAATACAAGCTTAAAAGCATTAAATCGGCTTCATCCAATGCAGTTACCACGTCCCTGAAAAACGCCTTTAAGGCGTCCTCCACGGCTTCGTACTCACCGCGCTTAACGGCGTTCTTTAAGATAATCCTAATGGTCTGAGAGTTCATACCGTATCCCCGCGGTAACCTAACGCCTCTAGCGTTCAAAAGATTTATTATGCGCTGCTTGGCTGAAGCCACCCTATCAGCCGCCTTAAACCTAGCCCTAACAATATCCCTAAGCCTTCTAACATCCCCAGGCGGAACATAACTCGTCTGAAAAACACCAATCTCACCAACATGAAGCAACCAGACAGCATCCCTATCATCACTCTTATGGACACCGCTTCTCTTCACATCTGCGGGATTCAAGACAACACAGCCAATATTAGAAGCTGAAAGAGTCTCTGACAACTTGATCCAATAAGAACCTGTCGACTCCAATACGACTAACTCAACGCTAATAGCCTTAAGAAAAGCCACAAGCTCCTCCACACCGTGCAAGTCATTCGGAAACTCCTCTATTTTAACAGAGTCCCCATCTCTAAAAGCCACGTGCAAGGCTTTCTTATCAACATCGATACCAGCAATGTTTTTATTTCCCATACGGTTCACCTATTATGTGTGGTTGGGGGCTAATGTTTGGCTTTACTCGACAGACTGGTGTTCGACCTCAAAGGCCACACGCAAAAACTCGTCAAGCCAAACACGAGTCAGACTCAAATAACGAGCTCAAAGCTCAAGCCTAGTCCGACTCGGCCC
This sequence comes from Candidatus Njordarchaeota archaeon, assembly GCA_029855985.1. Next base: position 366 of record JAGSHR010000145.1, on the reverse strand, counting down.
CCAACCACACATAAAAAAATATCCAATAAAAAGACTACGCCAAAAAACAAACTTTAACACATCCTGCAAACGTTCGAAGAACGCGAACACTCAATAGATCCGAATTATCCTAATTAAAAGCATTGTTTTAAACCTTTTAATGCTTTTAATAATGTCTTTTAATATCAGCGTTCTTAGTCTATTTCTTAGCCGATAAAAATGCTCTTAAATTTGGCTAAAGATATGTCTTATTGGTCTTAGAATGAGGCGAAAAATTCACAAACGAGGAAAGGGGGGCCGTTATATAATGAGGATATCCACTAAAGGAGGTCGTTAAACCATGACAACGGCCCCCAATCAAGAATATAACCACGGAGACTTTATAAG
>JAGSHR010000201.1 GCA_029855985.1 Candidatus Njordarchaeota archaeon | reverse complement strand
TCACCTACCTATACTACGCTGGTATAAAGAGCAGAGAGGATTTAGAAAAAATAACAATGGATGCTTTGAAGGAAAAAATAGAGCGATTCTTGGGGACAAAGAAGGGTGAACAAATAAAAAACAGGCATGGGGAACCAGACTATGAGAGAATAAAGGAAATCAAAAGCCTCTTGGAAAGTGAACAGTAAGTTATTGCTACCCACTTTTTAACACAAAACATTTTTTAGAGTATTTTTGAAGGATTTCTGGTAAGATATTTATAGGTTTCAATTATTCTCATTTTTAGAGCATACGCTATTGTGAGGGGTTTCTTAGCGTTGGCAATTACTTCATCAGAAATAAAAATTTTAAGAGTTTTAGAGAAAATAAAGGAGAAGGTCGATTCCGCGAGTCTTAGAAATTATAAACTAGAGTTAGTAGAGTTCGTGAATATCTTAGAGGACGAGTTGACCCCCAATGTAGAGGACTACGATTTATCAAAGAAACCAAGCATACTAATTCCTGTTGAAAGCGTTAGTAAGAAAACTTGTTGCAACCCCGAAAATGTTAACATGGATTGGGCAATCGATGTCCTCACAAGAGAGAAAGTGGGTGTTTATTCTTTTGATGGAAGTCTACATAGCTTGGGTCGCCACTTCTCTTACTCCCTAAACGTCGTTAATGTTGGTTTTTGGTTCAAAAATTACGGCAATGATTCCCACGGTTGGGGAAACGAGGTTGACGTGATAGTTGATAAACCTGAAAGAGAAGTCAAAAGATTTCTTTCAAAAAAATTCGAGTACGAAGTTCTCATAAGGCACCTCGAGGACCTAAACCCTTCACACCACAAGTTCATCTTGTACGATGAATCCTTTAACTTGTTGTTCACATTATCTTGGGACCAAGAGACAAGGACGCGGTATGCTAGGATGGTTAACAACCACTTAAACCTAGTGCTCAGTAATGGCTACTACCCTATTGCTGTTTTTTACACTAACTCCACGGACCTAGTTAGGACTTATCAGTCCAAGAAAAACAAGAAAACAGAAGTGTTAAGTTTACTTCAAGATAAAGCCATAATGGACTTGTATCTAAGCAACTTTGCTAGATCCAATGTTTTCAAGGTTTACAATAAGGTTGTCTCTGGGTTAGGAATGGAGATAAGTGCTTTCTACCTGAAAATCCGAGACAAAAACGTTTTCAGAGTCGAGTTTCCATCAATCCTAGAATCCAAAGCCGACTTCATCCACAAGGTAGTTTTAGCCCAATCCATTATTGGAATGGGGTATCCCCTCGCTCTTCAAAGGGCCCATGAATGGGCTGTCTTAACATCCCAGGATAGAGAGTTAATAGAGAGGGAAACTGCAAGACTGCTTGGAATACCTTACGTTGAAATGGCTTATTCTGGTAAAAGAAGATCGAAAAGGAGGCCGATTGTATGAGTTGGGGAAAATTCTTCTCGAATGAGAATTATATTGTAGGGGAGGTCGCTAACGTTAACGATAACTTAATTGACGTTTTTGTTTACCCAGAGAAATTCAACACGGTGGCTAAAGGTTCGATTCTTGTTATTGATTCAGGCGATGTTAGGCCCGTGGGGATTGTTTTAAAGAAAGCGCATGAAGCATCCTATTCTTCCTTTACCCCTTTGAGACAACCGAGAGATAAAATCGATGAATCTTACCCGGATCTAAAGAACTACCACAAGTTTGTTTCTAGAATAGTCTACACAAGCACTCTGCGTAATAATAGAATAAAGCATTATAGATCGATAATGCCTTTACTTCACGATAGAGTTTACATACTGCGAGAACCCGACTTCCTGGATTTATTCTTCAAACCAGAAGGGAGTTGGGATTTCACTTTCCTAGAATACTACCTATTAGAAGGCGCAGATCATATTGATGTGAGAGAATTCTTCATGAATCACGCGGAATACTTTAACAGCAAAATTGAAGAGAAGGAAGCAATTCTTAATGCTGTGATTGACGCGCTGCGCAACTTTGATTATGGTAGTCTAATTGAGGCTCTGAGAGAAATCGAAAAAGTTCTCTCGGATTAGTTTATGTTAAGGAATCATAGAAAACAGGTTTGAATCAATTAAATTGCTTTAAACATTTTTCTTTTTTAAGGTCTCACTGGTTTAAAGGTAAGTGTTAAAATTGGATCCAACGAAAAGAAAAGCAACAATAGCATTACTTCTATTATCCCCAATGACCGCTGAATTGCTTTCTGGTTCTACCCCACCACTACTGTTTTTTAACCCAATAGCCTTCCTCTTGTTTATCTCCTTTTATGGGTGTGGAGCCGTTCTTGCAAGAGAATTAATAGTCAAATGGGATAAAGGTAAAGCGTCCCTGTTACTTGTCGGAGCCGCTTATGGTGTCTGGGAGGAGGGCATCGCGGTAAAATCATTCTTTGACCCAAACTGGGTTGATCTCGGAATATTAGGGTCATTCGGTAGATGGTTAGGTGTCAACTGGATTTGGGTATTTGAACTCACTGTATACCACGCAGTCATCAGCATAACGATCCCCGTTGTATTAGTTGAAGTGTTGTTTCCACACATTAAAGGCGAGGAACTACTGGGGAGAAGAGGGAAGGCTACAGCCGTTTTTGCATTTATCGCTTCTACTATTGTTCTAAATAGGTTTCTAACGGATTTTCAAATGGGTTTAGAGTACTATTTACTTTGTTTGATTTTGATCGGGGTTTTTACTTATGCGGCATACAGGTTACCTAATGATATAGGTAGGGGAACCGCTGAATTACCTTCACCTAAGAGATTATTGCTCTTTGGTTTCACATGGGTGATAACATGGTACGCAATATTCTGGATTGGCCCATACATTGTGAAAAACCCAGTTATCATAGCGTTATTGGGAGCGATGCAATTATATCTATCCTACAGGTACCTATCAAGGTTTAACTGGGAATTCGCAACAGACAAACACTACGTTGGTATAATCTTTGGAGTACTACTATGGCACATAATCCTAGCACCAATTATAGAAATAGCTCACCCTAACCCCGCAGAAAACCCAGCGGGAATGACTCTCGTGGGTCTAGCATATTTGTTCTTCATGATAAAACTCTGGAGGAGAAGCGAACAATAAGCTCAACAAGAAACCGCCAGACTTGCATTTTTAAAAACCATTATCCCCTTTTTATTCTAGTTCTAAATTTGATGGTAAAAAGAAAACAACGACAATCACGTTTTCCACGTGAAAGCTCGAATTATAAAGTTCACTGGACAACCAAGTTGAGGATAAAGTGGAAAGAGTTGGATTTATTCCCTAATATTGCATCTATACCGTGAAAAGCTTCTTCCAAGTGGATGTTCCAGTTATTGAAAGAGCGAACTAATCCAAAGGACTCATATTAGAATATACCTATGTCATCCTTGATTATATCGTGAACATCATTATCCCTTATCTTAATGAGCTCTATTAGGAACTTTGTCTCCGAATTTGAGAGGTTAAATCTTGATTTTAGTTTTTTTAAACTTATCCTGCGAGTCGATCCTTTTATAACTTTGAAAAAGTTCTTGAAGCTCACAATTTCTTCCCACAACAGATCATATTTTCTCTTTAACTCTTTGATTTCGGTTTTCAACCGTTCTGGACTCCGTTTTTTATTCTCAAGATACCTGTTAACTAATTTCTTCATATATTTTAGACTTACGTTGCTTAGCAGCCAACCGCTTTGCATATCAAAAACTAACCCATTAATTTTATCCTTTGTGTTTCTGTAGAAATCATCATTCACAATAACTATTTCAAACTCTTCAGCGATTGTGTTTGAAATAACCTTTACTTCTGGGAAGAATTCACCAAGGATTCCTTCTAGAACCCTTTTGAACACCGTTGGTGAAGTTTGGGATACCACATATAGTGGCATATTAGCTATGTAGGAACTGAAAAGAGCAGATAAGCTTTCAGATCCCAAACTGTCTCTCAGTTTTTCTATTTCTTCTTTCGATAGATCTTTCTCCCTTTTGTCCATTAACACAACAAATTCAGCTACCTCGGTCCCTCGAATCATTCCTCTCCTATCAATATACAATATTAAACTGTGTGGAGGTGATCCGTGAAATATTGCGACTTTTGCTATGCCTCCAACATATTCTAGTAGGTCTAAGTCAACTTTTAGGTTTAGTGTCTTGTTGCATTTTGGACATTTTACCATTAAGAGTTTAATTGATTCACTTTTAGTTGACAAGAATAATCCTCCATAAAGCTGAGATGAGAGAATCACATAGATAATTATTTTGGATGAAATGTATACTATTCTTTAGATACTTGTAATATTTTAAATATTTTTATAGGTTTTTTCTCATATGTTGTTGGTGTTGAAATTTGAGTGCAGCGAGAGACAGTGCCATATTATACATTATGAGTTTTCTCGTCCCGTTAACATTCAATCTTACCCTAATAGCCCTACCCCTCAAAGCGCTCGATAACGGTTTGACAAGGGGAACAGTAGCTCTAGTGGTTCTCGTATCAAATGCGCTGCAAATACCGGGAAGACCCATATTTGGATACATCGGGGATAGAATAGGAACAAAGATCCCAATCATGATGGCAAACATTCTCTATGCACTTGCATACTTTGCATATTATGTTTCATACGACCTCACCACAATACTATTAAGCGCACTTATACAAGGTTTAGCAGTATCAATGTTTTGGAGTTCTGTTTTCAGTCACAACGTAAGACTAGCTTGGGCTGATTCAGCTTTCTCAGTGGGTTCAATGCTGAGCACCTCGTTCATGGGCTCCGTTGTTGGAGCTTTTTTCTCAGGGTACCTGGTTGAATGGTTTGGTTATGATCAAGTATTCTACTATTCCTCCCTAATCATGTTAGCTTCTTTTGTGCTAAGTGTTCCGCTAGAGAACATCGGTGGTTCCAGCAATGTCAATTACAAGGTGGCTTTCAAGATAACGTTTAAGAATGTTTCAGAGACTGCTAAGAGCATTAACTCTATAGCGGTCTTCCCCTTGATTAGAACTTATGGAACAGTGATGATGTTGAACGCTGGGTTAACAGAGGGATTCGTTGGGTTGATACTAACTGTTAATAGGGTGATAAGCGTGGTGGCACAATACCCAGCGGCAAGATTCTACAATTGGATTCTAGAAAAAAGGTACTCGATAAACATCTTGGCTCTAGCATCATACATTGCCTTTGCAATGTTAACAAACCGTGAAACAATATTCCTAAGCATATCCGCATTCATAATTGGGACATTTCTATCAAGCATACTGCCAAGCGGACAGTTAACCAAGGCAACCACCGAGAACATAGAGTATTCAACCGTTGGAGTGGGAGGATTCGGGGCAGGATTAAGCATACTAAGATTCACTTACACTGGAATAGGTTCCACAACCGGTGCATTCATTGAACACAACGTGACCAACATTGAACCCGACAGAGCAGCTTTCGTTGTTCCCGTGCTCATTTTCCTAATAGTTTCTCTTATAGCCAAACTAAAAGACAAAAAGACTCAGAAAATAGTAGAAAAAGAGATCCTTGGTTCGACCAAGTGAAAAAATTGGGAAAAAGATTTTTTATTTCTTTCTAACCTTCAATTTCTTTGTTCTTATAAGTATGAGTAAAACGATAGCTACCGCCGCTAGGCTTATACCGAATGCTAGCTCAACACTACCGATACATAGACCGCCAGTGGTTTGGGGAGTAACTTTGATAGTCACTGTGCTAGTTGTTATGTGTCCTGCCAAATCCATGAATGATATTTCAACAACATATGTTCCGGGTTCTTCTCCGTAAAAGTTATAGGAGATTATTTGGTTGTTGTCCCAGTTGCCGCTTGTTACAACTGTCCCGTTTACCTTAATCTCGTAGGTTCCCGGGTAATCGTCTGTTGCTGTCCAGTTCAATTGTATTGTTTCTCCTTGGGTTATCGTGATTGTTTCGTTGGGGGATGTTAATATTTGAGGTGGTTTCCCAGGTAGCGCTTTTATTGTAGCTTCCTTTGAGGCTTTATTTCCAGCTTGATCGTATACAGTTATGTTAACTATGTACGTGCCAGACGAGGTTATCTCTTTATTTGTATTGAAGATTATCAATTGACCGTTGGTATAGTTGCCTTGCATGATCTCGCTTCCGTTTACCCTAACGATAAAGTAGTTGGGGTAACTTTCCGTGATTCTCCATGTGATGTTATCGGGAACCATGCCCAGCTCGAATATCTGTAAGTTAATGTTCTGCTCGATTTGAGGAGCCTCTGAGGGTTCAACTGTGATTGTTGCAGTCACAATTGCGGTGTTGTCGTTCAAATCAATTACTGTAGCATTCAAAGTGTACGTACCAGGTTCACTTATATAATTGCTGATGGGTAGGTTTACGCCAAAGGGTTTATTGTATATCTCATATTGGTATATTTGGACATCATTTAATTTAACAACTATGTACTTAAGAATCACATCATCATTCGCAAATACCGTTATTGATTCCTTCATGCCAAACTCATAATGGAGAGAGCCTGGATTAACACTTATTGTTGGGGGCGTATTATCGCGTTGTAGCGAGATTTCAAGCGCTGCTATTGTCACATTACTAAGAACGGATTTGTAGTCCACGGATCCCTTCATGATCCCGTCGAGCTTATATGCATTACTCTCCATTCCTCTATATACCGTGTTAACATATTTCCCCGTAGAGTTTACAGTGGACAACAAACCTCTCGTAGAGATTGTTTCCCCGTTTATCAGTACCTCACCGGCACCATTGATATTGTAACTCTTGTAGATTAGCTCTGTGACGGTTGAATTATAAACCTCTAAATTAAATTTATTTGGGTCATTCGCGGTAACATAGAATAATTCAGCTAGAGGGAGCCTGTATACGGGTTTAATATAGAGTAATTGTTTCATGGTGGAGTTTATAACCGTTAGGTTTACAGTGTTTACACAGCCTATGTAACTAATGTTTGACTTCTCTACGAAGCCGGTTGAGTTGAACAGACCGAGCATTTGTATACTTGAATTATATACGTGTACGCCTACTCGCATCGAGTTAACCATCTCTATGAATGAATTGTTTACCCAAATAGTGCTATTTGTAGCATACATGTTACCAATGTTGAGTCC
>JAGSHR010000220.1 GCA_029855985.1 Candidatus Njordarchaeota archaeon | reverse complement strand
GATTATGCGACCGTAAGCTTCTTTTTTTCTCATTTCAAGAAGCCTATACGCTTTTTTTCTTGACTCCTCGTCATCGCCCAGAATTTTTATTCTCTTCAATTGTCTCTTATAATCATCTTTGAATTTCTCAATTAACTTTGTTGCTCCAAAGATTTTGCTTAGCGCTATCTTTAATTCATCTTTGGATACATAAACATCTAATGCGGCTAAGTAAAACGGATGTAATTCTTCCAATCTTGGGTGTTTCTTAATTAGATCTCTTAACCTTTTAATTAGTTCATTTGAGAATAATTCTAGTCTGAAAATAATGATTTTCTTCTTTTTCTCAAAGGGTGTTTTTACGTTAGTGAGCGGTGGTGAGGCTTTCTTTGAAGCGTTAAATGCTATCTCTATTAACTCTTGGACGTTATTGTAGATATATATGCCCCTAAAAGGATTTCTCGGTCTCACTGTCTTACCTAAAATGCTCTCGAAATCTTTTTCCAACTTTTTCACTCTCCAATTATTTTAAAACGGATTTATTATATAATTGTTGTTTAAATCATTTATGCCCTCTTTAAAATAACGGCTAACTAAATCTCACGAATTAGCATTTGGAAATTATTTTTATACCGTTATTACTTAAATAATAACAAATGAAAAACATTTAGAACATTGCTAATCAAGACATTATTAAAACCTTTACACGTTATTATTATAAGTTATTACAAGAAAAAGAATCCATGTGTAGCAGGGGAGAATGTCAATGGAAGACTTATCAAAGATTCCGTCGATAAAGATTGTTCTATTTGGTCCTAGTGGCTCGGGGAAAACCACAATGATAAACACTTTCCTAAATCAGGGGGCAGGTGCTCCACAACCCACTACAAGCGTTGAGATAAGAGAAATAGTGAGGCAATACCAAAAAAGGATGGGGGGACGCTACGTTCCCACTGAAACTTATCGACTGATTATCACAGATACTCCAGGAGCCCCTGATGCGAAAACTGAAAGAAGAAAAGGTTTGCAAAAAAGCGTGGGGGTCCTATTTGTATATGATGCTACTGACCCTCAGTCCCCAAGAGAACTCTTGAGAATGATAAAAGAAGAGATCATCAAATTAGAGCTATATTATAACCTGATGGGTATCGTTGTAGTGGGTACAAAAAAAGACCTTGGTGTTAATGCGGACGCTATATCTGGCGGCGAGGAAGTAGTCAATACATTAAATTCCATTATAGAATCACTTTGGGGCTATAAAGTCCCGCACATAGTTATCTCCGCTATTGATAGTAACGAGGTAGGCTGGGCAATTTATATTCTTGAATCAATAATCATGGATAAGCCCCCGACAGAAATAATCCAGAGCTTATCTCCCTCAAGTATTGGGATTACTCCAAAGATTGGAACCTTACCTCAATCTACAGTTAAACAAGAGGTAAGAAGAGAACCGCAAGTAATTAAACAGCCAGCTCCCACTATTAAAGCCGAAAGGAAACATGAAATTGAACAACCGCTTTCTGCTCAAGTTGTAATGGAGGAAAGGAGAGAGGAGACATTATCGTCTCTTACTAAGAGCACGATAGCTGTTGAGACACCAAAACAAACATTTGAGACACCAACAACTTTAGATCGTGAGCTTAGTTTCGAAGGTTACAAAATCAGGTTGCACACATCGGAAAGAATATGGGGAACCCTAGAAAAACTGGTCAGATCAAGACCAGATACTATCAAGGAAGTAATATTCATCAGAAAAGCGGGGGAAATTCTTTACGTGGCTTTTTACCCTGGACCAAGAGAACTGAATCAAATAAAGAAAGATGTTGTTATTAGAAGTATTGAAATAGAGAAACTCGGTGACCGTATGGCGGCCGCGTACAATATTGAGATGCCCCAAATGTTCATGATTAAAGGATTTAAGGAAAGTGTGATGGTAATCAAGAGAAAGGACGCCCTACTAATAGTTAAAACAGAAGGATTGCCAAGCGAGGAACTAATAAGGCTTCTAGTATAAAATTATGCTAATGTTTTTAGGTCTGGCCACATTTTTTCCTAATAATTGTGCCTATCACTCTCTTCCCCAGCAAAACATCCCTTAAAATCCCTGGTTTTGTTATGTTCACCAGAAATATCTCGATTTCTCTTTCATACATTGGTAGTATCTCCTCGATTTTTCTCGCCATTCCCCCTGTCACATCAATAGCAAAGGAATCTCTAGCATAGTTGAGTATCTCCCTAATGTTGTCCTCGCAGATTTCCCGTATTAATCCTTTTTGGTTAATTGGATCGTAGTAAAAACCGTCGATTTCCATTCCAAATACAACTTTCGCCGCTCCATATTTTATCGCTAAATGGGATATAATATTATCCCCACTCAATATTGACACACCAAGTGAGTTATCTAGTGCTACATCTCCCCAGAGAACAGGTATCATTCCAATCTCTATGTACTTCTTCACAGTTTCGCTATACATTGTTTCAAGCTTAGTATTATTGTTTATCGCTATTGCTGACGGTTGTATAGGTATAACTGGTAAGCCTTGATCCCGAAAGATTTGTGTAACAATGAGGCTGAGTTCTCTCATTGAATCAACTGTTTCAGATACACCTATGAGCGAATTTTCAGAAGCTATTCCCCTATGGATCTCATATTTCTTGGCAATAGGGTGGCCAAATGAACCACCACCAAGAACAATAATCAAGTTAAAATTTTTACCAGATAAAGCTTCGTTAATCTCTTTAGCGACTCTCTTGATAACTGGGATTCTCGCTCGCTTCACAGCATTCTTATCTGTTATTGCACTGCCTCCGAGCTTAACAATGACTAGGTTGCTCATTCGTTTCACCAGGTTTAGATTGTTATTGTCACTACGGGACCATGTTCACCAAACCGTTCAAGGATTCTAGCGAGTGCATACTCCACGTTGTTTAAGATTGCTCCTGCGGCTTTCTCATGCCCCCCACCGCCGATTTCCTCCGCTATTTTGTTCGCTTGAATTTTGCATTCTTTTGAAATTCTAAAAGATACTCTTTTGAACCCTGTATTTGGATCTCTATATATGACTGCAATTGTGTATCCTCCATTTTCTAGAAACAAGTGAGCGATGTCCTTTGCGAGAAAATATGGGATATCGTCACTAACTAGAACCAAAGCTAGCTTTACCTTGGACTCTTTTAATTGGGATAAACCTTTCTCGATTCTTTTCTTTCCTTCAGTTAACTTACTTTCTACGTTCTTCCACAGTTCTTGGAAAGTTTTATCTTCAACAAACTTTCTTCCTTTTTTTGATAAAATCTCAGCGAGCACTCTTAGCATTTTCTCGTCTCTAACATAGTATTTTATCACTTTATCAAGTTTGTATAGGTCCTCGTCTAAGTGGCCAGTATCTGCCATATCTGCCATTTCAACAATTTCTTTCGCTATATTGCTCTCTAAACCTAGATATTTAGCTACTAGTCTTGCTGCGGATGGTGATGTAGGATCAATTAAATCTTGTGGTGATAGTCGGTTTTCACTTTTTAATCTCTCTAGGTTGCTCTCATGGTGATCAATGTTAATCTTAGCGTTTTTTGGTTTGGGTAAATCTGCAACAATATCGTATTCTTCATTGGTTTCTTGTGCTTCAGTTACGGATAAAAAATGGATTTCTGCGTCGGGGTGTTTGAGTAAAATTAATGCTGCACATGAAATACCGTCAATGTCGTCATTATGGACCGCGACCTTCATTTATAGTTCCCTCTAACTAAAAATAATAGACAAGATTATTATTGTTTAGATTTTATTAAGTTTACTCATGTCAATTAAATCTAGTGTTATTCCTAAACCATTCGAGTTGGGAAGTATTCTTTTTCCTCCAATAGTTTGAGTGACATCTCTTTTCAATAATTTCTCTTGGAGGATATCGGAATCTAAATCGGAGAAATCTAGTTTAAATGCAGCGGATAGATATGTAGATGATGTGATTCCAATATTGGACTCAGAACTGCAACCTATCATTGTTAGGAGTGACAATTCCTTAGCGAGAGTGTATCCATAAGCAATTTCAAATATACTCTCTGCTTTGATTGGTTTTAAGTTAACGCCATCTGTATATCTTGCAACTTTTTCAACATCTGAGCTTTTTCTCACGGATTCATCTAATATGATAGGTATTTCTGTCTTTTCTCGAATTTCATTGATTTTTTGATAGTGCTCTTTCGGTAAAGGCTGTTCGATGAATTCTACATGCATATCAGTTTTATTAAGAAATGAAATGAATTCCAAAGTATCCTCAACGTTCCATCCTTGATTCGCGTCAAATCTGAAAACAACATCACTGGGAGCGTGTTCATTTAGGACACTTACTCTGTGTATATCTTTCTTTATATCTTCACCAACCTTGATCTTGAACGTTTTGAAGCCTAACTTTAGGAATCTTTCCATGGTTGCAATAGTCTCTTCCACGCCTCTGATACCAATGGTTATGTCTGTATCCACGAAATCAGGGTAAGATTTTGAGAAAAAGTCACCATATCTTTTTCCAGCTTTCTTTGTTAGAAGATCTATTATCGCCATGCTTAGTGCTAATCGGAGGTGTGCCTCATAGTTCTCGTTTATTATCGTGTTAATTATGTTTCTTAGGGAATTATCTGAAACTAATAGTTTTGTTTCTTCTCGGACCTCGTGTATTAGGGCATCAGTTAGTTCCCTTAGAGGGGCTTCACCAACTCCATATTCCCCATTTTCATCATACATAATTACGATTAAGTTCTCAGATTTTGAAAACGTTCCAGTTGCTATCTTAAACGGCTCGTGATACTTTAGGTTGGCTATGTACAAATCAACTTTGGATATTCTCTCATTCAGGAACTCATCATAATCAAATAATAAAAGGTTAAAGTATTCTTCTCTAGAAACCATATTTGTCACCTACAATTTTTCAAGGACAGTCTCCATTCTACTTATTACGTCAGTTTTATTGAGGGAAGCCAATAGTGGTGCTATTCGAGGACCATAAGGCTTCCCTAGGAACATTAAGTAAATTGCGCCAAAAAACTTTTTCATTTGTTTCTTAGATGGTAACTTAGATGTGACGCTTTGCATCTCTGATTTAATGTTTTCGCTGTTCCAATTTTCAATATGTGAAAGCTTCATTACGAGTTCTCGGAAGTAATCAATGTTTTCTCCTAGCATCTTTTTTATTTCCTCTATGTAGTTTGTGATTTCCTCATCCCCAATAATCTTAAATTTCATGTTACTTGGCGCGTATTTTTCCACCCAATTTCTTGCTCTAACTATTCTTTCTTTTAGGAGATTCAAGTCAAATTCGCTAAGTTCTACGCCTCTCAGGATGCTATCCCTTAGTTTTTTGATAACTGTTTCTACAAGATCTCCTTCAATAACTGTTTGAACAACTAATGCCAAGTGGTCAAAGGGCACCCTCACGGGTTTCTTTTTTGGAACTGGGTACAAAATTGCTAGTTCATATGACCTTTTCACTAATTCCTTCTTTTCCTCTGTAATACCTTCGATCTCCTCTCCAAAATATATTGCTTCCCCTTCGTCAAACATGTTATAATACTGTGGTATCAAATGCAAACCTAAGTAAACTTGCTTCATTGGTTCATTTATCAAGTAAAAGTACCTTATAACCTCTGGTTCTGCTACCTCATACCACTCCCTCGGAGTGAATCCGGAGAAATCACTGCTTCCCATGATTTTTTTCTCCCCATTTGGTAAAATCTCGCCAACCCATTCATAGGCGGCACCAAAGGGAGGTTTTCTATTGAAAATCTTTACTGAAAGTTCAGCGGCACTATCTCTTGACCCTCCAGGAGTAGCATGGTCCTTCCCATAAGGCTCAAAATGAACATTCAAAGCTGACCAAATAGCAGCCCATTCAATTCTCCAATTTAGTTTCCCATTAGTCAAACTCGTTTTCCCTCGATACCCACAATGTTCGCACTCATACTCCGCTTCGAATTTATCGAGATCCACATTTAGTATTTTGCTTCTCCCAATCTTTCCACATGATTCACACCTAACTTGGAAAGGGATCCACCCCTCTGGTAAAGGTTTTCTCTTCCTATACTTATTAATGATCTCTCTTACTTCGTTCGATTTCTCAATAGATCTCTTAACGTACTCCTTGAGGGACCCCTCATACATCTCTGTCGTAGTAATAACCTTCACATCTTCAGCAAATTTATCAAGATAGCCCCCAAAGTCTTCCCAAAAATGCTCCACCCAATTATCGTGGCAACCTTTTGGATCGGGAACATCAATAAGTCTCCACCCAATATACTCCCTTGCTTTATCGGGGTCACTAAACATCGCTAACTGCGGGTCCTTACCCTTCCACTCATCCTGTGTATAAAGCGTGAGGTATTGTTCCGCTTTATACCCCTTCTCCTCCAGAGCTCGCTTTAACGCAGAATTAAGCGTTATCTCGCCTCTAAGTCGCCCAACGTGCTGTAAACCTGAGACAGATAGGCCACCATTAAGAATAATGGGCTCTTTTAGATCATCACCCCAATAGTTGATTAACTCCTCAGCTAATTTATCAACCCAATGTTTCATGCAAACCACCTGATGGTTAAATAGTATAATATCATGAAAAAATTTGCTTAATTAATTAGAAGAAGATGGTGCGGGGGGAGGGACTCGAACCCTCGTAGGCCTACGCCACCGGGTCCTAAACCCGGCCCCTTTGACCTCTCGGGAACCCCCGCTTCAAATTTAAATGTCTAGTTGGGGGGTTGAAATCAAGAATTAGTTAATGTAAAAAAATATTATAAGAGTTTTGGTTTCCAACACGCTATTTTTCGTGTTACCCTAGAGGATCTCAATGTTTTCTTTTGGTATGCCGAGCTTCTTGGTGAGGTACTCCACTACCTTGTGAACATGGTCACCTTGAAGCATTATGACGGGACCAAATTTTTTGTCATATTTGAAGGTCCCGCCTGTAGCACAGTACCTCTTTAGTTCGCTAGCTATGGATTTTAGGTCAATGGATTTATCGTCTAGTCCCGCTATTATGGTTACCACATGGCGTTTCCTTCTTGTCTCTTGGAAGATCCTAACTTTTTGGCTTAGCAAAGAAATTTGCGTTTCGAAGTCAAAGGGTTGTATTATATCGTCATCCTTTGCCATATTATTTCCAGCCCAAGGAAAAAATCGTTTAATTTAATTTGGAGTATTATAATGTTTAAAAAGATTTTGTTTAACACAAAAGGAAAGGTTTTCTAGTGGGGGGAACAGAAGAGTATAGGCATTTTTAGTCCTCAAATTCTATTCCATCAACCTTTGTTAATACACCCTTGTATAAGAAGTGAACTTGTCGTAAAGCCGCATGATGATCAAATTCGTTAAGAGCTGATATGCCATCAATAGGGATTATGACTTTGTAACCGAGAAGCGCTGCTGTTCCAGCTGTGTGAAGTACACAAATATTCGCAACTGTTCCAACGATTACAAGATTCTTTATGCTGTAGATTCTCAGTAAGTGATCAAGTGGTGTACCGAAAAAAGCATCATATCTCAGTTTTTTGATGAGGATATCCTCGCTCCTCGGTTTAAGTTCCTCAATGATCTCCGCGCCCCACGTTCCGGCAACTGCATGTTCACCCCAAATACCAAATTCTATATCGTCCTTTCTGTGCCAATCTTGAGTGTAAAAGATTAGAACATTTTTGTTCCTTGCTCTATCTAGGAGTTTTCTAATGGGTTCTATTGTATCCCTAGATGTTGGGACGAATAATTTACCGTCTGGGTGCGCGAAATCATTTTGCATGTCTACAACAATAATTGCTGTTTCTTTTGGGTTTAATTTTACTTTTTCAGTTAGCTCGTATTTCGGTACTTCAACTTGGGTCATAGTGGTCACCTTTCATGTTCGTCTTTTTATCAAATTATTCCTTTGTATTAGGAATAATTTAAATATACAGATAAATACGTATTATTACGTATAAAATGTGAGAAAGGATGAAAAAGATGGTAAAAACAAAACTCACATTAACAGTGGATCCAGAAATAATAGCTCAAGCTAAGAAAAAAGCAAAAAACAGAGGTACATCTATTTCAAGACTCGTTGAAAACTTCCTAAGATTCTATATAAAACCAACAGTACATTGTTTCAATTGCGGCCAAAAATTCGATGTAACCGAAGCAGAAGTGTGTCCAAAATGTGGTTGGTTTAAATGCCCTCATTGCGGCGCTTGTGGTTGTAACCTCAGTGAAGAAGCGAGAAAAGTGGCATACGAAATGAAAAAAGTCTATGATGAACTGTTGCTAACGGATATTAGGTACAAAAGTTAAATGAAAGAATCGCAAATATTTTTCTCACAGGAATGCATAAATTAATTATTAATGAAACAAAAGCGGGGGAGGAATCTATGAGAATCCTAATACTCGCTGGTGACGGATTCGAGGATGTAGAGTTAATTTATCCCCTGCATAGACTTAAAGAAGAGGGCTATGAAGTACACATAGCATCAAATAAAAAAGAATTAACGGGAAAACACGGATACACAGTGAAAGTTGACAAGCTTCTTGAAGAAGTTAAACCTGAGGATTACGATGCACTTGTTTTACCAGGGGGGCGTGGACCCGAAAGAATTAGAATATACGAGAGAGCGGTGAGCATTGTAAAACACTTCTTTGAGAAAGGCAAACCAGTCGCCGCAATTTGTCACGGTCCACAGCTTCTGATATCCGCTAGGGTGACTGAAGGTAGAAAATTAACAAGTTATCCAGGGATAAAAGACGATTTAATAGTAGCGGGCGCTAACTGGTTGGATGAGGAAGTTGTTGTTGATGGTAACCTAGTTACCTCCAGGGTGCCAAGTGATCTCTACGCTTGGATGAGAGAGTTCGTTAAAATATTAAAGAAGAGATAGCATTCATCTTGCTGAGAGGCTTTATTTTCATATTTTTCTTTTCCTTTGTCAACGTTTAGATTATTATCTAATCCTTCAAATTTTGAATTTAGTTGGCTAGTGGTTTAATAGACAAGTGAGTACGATCATATTTCTTTAATTTCCCTTAGATGTAGCTTTAGTATTGTTGTTTCTGATTTTTAGAATTTATAAGTAAGAAATGAGGTAGAAGAGGTTAAAAGTGAGCATGATTGCTCCTATGAATACTAGGAATTTCCAATAGGTCATCCTCTGAACAAGCAATAATATTCCTTTAATGAAGACTATTGATACTAGGAATGCTGCCAATAAAGCTAATAGAATCTCCGAGCGTAGAATCATTGAAGGGGATAAGTCCCCCAAGAGTACTTCTAGTGAAAAAGCTCCAATAGAAACAATTGGAGCTAACAGAAAGGAGCCTTTCATAACATCTTCTTTATCGAAGTTCCGCCAAACTAGTGCTGCTATTGTCACACCTGATCGAGTTACACCAGGAATTATGGCTAACCCTTGTATTAATCCAACCATAAAATAGTCTCTTAGGGTTCCATCGGTTAAACGTTTCTTTACGTTTGCTTTATCTTCGAGGTTTCTGATAGATAATCCGGTTATAATCATTGCTAAACCGACTAACAATAAGCTTAGGAATGATGCATTTTCTACGAGCCCTTCCATGTTAGCGAGTAAAAACTTGTATGCAAAATATAGTGGAATAGCAACCATTGCTGTTGCAATTGAGCCAACAAGTATAAATTCCACTTCCTTATCAATTTTCTTTAACCATTTGAAGGATAAAAGCAGTTTGAACTCTCTATTGAAGTAAATTATTGCTGCTAGCGCTGTTGGTAAATGAAAAGAGATTGCTAGTATAAAAGCGGTGAGTGAGTTTAAATTAACATAAGAGAAATACACAAATAGGATACCCTCGCTAGATATGGGGATCCACTCGAGCACTCCCTGTAAAAACCCTGCTATCAAGAAAATAAGCGCATCCATTATTTCCCCTCGCACACAGTGGATATGCTTAACGGTAGCTAGAATTCAATTATGGTCCCAAGTTCGAAGACTTTCTCTAAGTCACCCCGAGTATAAGCTTCATAGAGAACTGATAAGTTGCCAAGGTCACTGCCATCAAAGATTATCGTTGGTATCTTAGATCTCTCAAGTGTTTTCACGGCTACAAAATCCATCAACTTATACGTTCCAGGCTTGGCTTCTAGATCAAGCAATATCTTCTTGAGTGATGCAATATCAATTTTCTTAAATTTCCTTGCACTTGGATTAATTTTGGGGTCCTCGAGGTAAACACCTGGAACATCAGTAGCTATTAACAAAAGATCAGCATTAACAATCTCAGAGAGCAATGCGGCAGTTCCAATTGTACTTTGCCCTGGATAAAAACCTCCTACTATAATAGCATCAAAGCTCTTCGATAACTCAAAAACATCATTTGGAGTCTCAGGGATTACAGGGGAGATCCTTAGGGAGGTTTTACTTGAGAGAAGTCTCATAACAATATCAGCATTCAACCTAGAAATAGTTATTCCATAGTTATCCCTTATTATGGGGGAGATCCCTACCGATTCAGCAAACTTAATATAATTTTTTGCCCAAGAACCACCGCCAATTATCACAAATACTTTTGCATCAGCATTCTTCGATTTAACATGAGTTAGGAAATCACCCAACTTTTCGATCTGTTGGAGAAAAACACTAGGCTTGATGCCGTCTGGGAAGAGAATTGAGCCGCCTATCTTTACGACAATATTTTTTAATACTGACATTGCTTTGACCCTACGAATTTTTGTTTTAAAGATTGTGATTGTTATTAAAATATTTCGTTAAGTCCTAATAGTGCACTAGGGAGTCTTCGATTTTCTATTCTTTTGGAATTCTTTGGTGTTGGTTTCTCATTGTTTGAGGCCTTTTGTTATGTCGGTTTTGTTTTTTGTATTTATGTTTGTACGAGTGTTCGTATATAGTTTTTTAACTTTTATGTTTTCGTTTAATGTGTTTAATTTTTTTCACACTGTTTAAGTTTTTAAGTTCAAAAGTTATGATAATTATAGCCTTCACTAATTTTATTGAAGCAAATGTAAATATTCAAGAAAAAAAGTTAATACGATAAATATATTCAAAACCGTTATATACAGAATAACATAACAACTATGTGAAAATATAAAAAAACAAGTGATAAAAATGAACAACTACAACCCATACGAAGAAGTCAAAAAACAACTCAAAAAAGCAATCGACGTACTAAATTACCCAGATAAAGACGCTGTTTTTGCAAGACTATCTGTTCCTGAAAGAATCCTAGAAGTAGCTGTCCCTGTCAAGATGGATGACGGTTCTCTAAAGGTATTCAAGGGATTCAGAAGCCAACACAACAGTGCAAGAGGACCCTACAAGGGAGGAGTAAGATTCCACCCACAAGTAACAAAAGATGAAGTTATTGCACTTTCAATGTGGATGACATTCAAGTGCGCTCTCGCCGACATCCCTTATGGTGGCGGTAAGGGCGGAGTAATTGTTGACCCACACAAACTATCTCCAAGAGAACTAGAACAATTAAGCAGAAACTATTTCAGAGCAATCGCTCCACTAGTGGGCGAAGATGTGGACATTCCTGCACCAGACGTATACACAAACCCACAAACAATGGCCTGGTTCTTCGATGAATATTCAAAATACGCTGGATACAATGCATGGGGTGTGGTAACAGCAAAGCCTCTAGAACTATTCGGTTCACTAGGTAGAATTTACTCAACTGGTTATGGTACAGCAGTAGCGGCTAGAGAGGCAGCCAAAGTAGCAGGTTTCGACGTAAAAGGTGCAACAGTAGCAGTTCAAGGTTATGGTAATGCTGGTTACTATGCAGCAAAATTCCTACACGAGTGGGGTGCAAAAATCATTGCAGTTAGCGACACAAAAGGTACAATAATCAATAGAAATGGTTTAGACCCAGATAAAGTCAATGAATGGAAACACAACAAATCCGCCAAGAGAAGTGTTATTGACTACCCAGATGCTGAGGAGAGAATCGAGGGAGACTCAACAGCTCCATTGTTCTTAGATGTTGACATTCTCATTCCAGCTGCCCTAGAGAACCAAATTACTGGAGCAAATGCCGACAAGATCAAAGCTAAAGTAATTTCTGAAGCAGCTAACGGTCCAACAACCGTGGAGGCCGACGAGATACTAAACAAGAAGGGAGTAGTAATCGCACCTGACTTCCAAGCAAACGCAGGTGGTGTTATAGTCAGCTACTTCGAGTGGGTACAAAACAGACAAGGTATTGCTTGGACAGAGGAGGAAGTAAAGAGCAGACTAGAGCACAAGATTGTGAACAGCTTCCATGCAATGTATGAGGCCAAGCAAAAATACAATGTTGACTGGAGAACAGCCGCATACATAGTTGCAATCGACAGAGTAGTCCAAGCAATGAGGTATAGAGGTTGGCTATAAACTCCTCTTTTACTTCATTTATTTCTTTAATTTATCAAGCCCAATCTAGTTCTTTTCTTTCCTGTTAAAGCAAGTTAAAAAATTTTGTAATTGTTTCTCGTTTTAGGGTATTGTTGCAGGATCAATTTTATCCTTATTTCTATCTATGATTCTCTGGATAAGTTGCTTTTGTGCAAGTTCTACTGCTGTTTCTACCTTCCAAAGCGGGTTTGTAGGTGAATTCTTAGCGTTGAATGGGATGAATGTTTTTTCGGTTTTTCTTCCCAGTTTGTTGGATATCCAGCTGTTTATTATGTCTTCCACTATGGTTGGCCACTCTTTATCATCTATAATTTTTAATCCCACGGTTCGGAGGATATTATTTATTCGCTTCTTGATAGAGTTAGTTAAAGTTGTTTTTCTTATGTTCTTCTTGGTGTCCAGAGATAGCGCCTTAAATTCCCCACTTAAGGCCGTTCTAATTGCTGTTGCTATTTGCATTGCGTTAATTTTTCCGCTTTCTGCTGTCGATGGTGTGGTTTCCTCAGCTTTTTCGATTACTTCAATTGATGTTGAGGCAAATGGTGGTGTTTCTAGCATTGTTGTGCTTTTCCATATTTCATAAAACGCGCTTATATGTTTTCTCACTAGAGATCTAATTGGTTGCTCCATGGGGGAGGATTCCCTTATTAGGTATGGCGCATACTCTGGTTTTAGTATAATTGAGTATCTAGTTATCTCTTCGATAAAGGAAACTGGGAAAAGCTCGTATTTTAGGCTGGGATCATTGTATACTGCTTGAACATCATCACGGGGTGTCTTATCATTTACGCTCCTAGAGTATATCAACAGTGTTGGATAGTGTTCTGTGAAACTTATTAATTGTTCTCTCTTGCTAAGCACATCGCGCGTAACAGTTATCTCAACGATTATGCCCCCAATGAGTTTATCACCAATCATTATATTGTATATTCCGTCCGTCTTGTGTTCTCCTATCTGAATTGGCGTTGCATCGTAAATTGCTACGATTTTGTCGCCGCCTATCTCGGTTTCTATTGCTCCAATAAATTTCTTTAAGTATTCTTTAATATAGCTTTCCAGTTTGCTTCCAATGAATTGTCTATCATCTCCTATTAGCTTCTTATACATTTCTTCAAAGTTCTTGTTGTCAATGTGCTTGAATATTAAATCAAAGATTTTCAGCAGTTTAGTCACTATAACGCCAATTGACAGTTGGCTCTCGGGTGTTGTGCTAAAAATGGCTCTAGCTAAATCCCGTGAGAAATTCTTCATTAACTCAAAAAAAGTACTTTTGCTTACTTTTTCCTGTATTTTCTCATAGTTTATAACCCACATAGCAACGAGGAATTTAGCTGCGAGTTCTTGAACCTTTTTTTCATCTAGTTTTAAGTCAGCTTCTATCAACGTGTGGGATAGTCTGCGCCCTAATCTAGACATGGACACTTCATTTATGAGGTCATCTACCTTGGCACTTAGAAC
This sequence comes from Candidatus Njordarchaeota archaeon, assembly GCA_029855985.1. Next base: position 3,104 of record JAGSHR010000220.1, on the reverse strand, counting down.
TAGGATTATTTTTAGGGGGATATCCATGCTGTCTGCTTCCTGGGCGATACTGATTAGTTCGTTAGCGAATTCTTCAATTATTCTTCTTTGTTCTTCATCGGATAGTGATGGGTCAACGAGCAAGTCTACCTCGTCAATGATTGCTACTACTGTTTTTCCTTCGGATTTATTCATTAGATCTCTTATTTTTCCAAGTTTTTCCCTAAAATTCTTCGAGTCTATAACCGTGTAAAATGTTTGGATATTGAATCTGTTTTTTAGTTCTTGTCTTAAGAAGTTAGCTATCTGGGTTTTACCGGTTCCATAAATATGTCGGTGAGCCCTTATAACCAATATGTCGGCCGTCTCAAACTCCATTATTCTATTTACGGCTTTATCAATTTCCTTCTTCAGTTCCTCGTAATCAACTACGAGCTCCCTAGCGGTCTCTAAATCGGCTTTGAACGCCATACCGCTCTGAAGGGAGTTAAGGATAGTATTCAGAACTTTATCGTCCATGTGGTTAAATTTTGTTTCCAGTTTTCTAAGATAATCATAAGTTATATAGTTATCTGTTCCTCCTGGGTTATCTACCATTATAGATCACCTTTGCTTTATCGTCTAAGATTATTTCCGCAACTTTTTTTCCAGTGCGTCTGTCAACGTAGAAGTTGACGGATTTAAAGGGAGCAGCAAGTTCTGCGGGAATTCCCGTTCTACCATATTCTAAGTATATTTCCCTACTTACATCAAGGGATGGTATCTCAACAAGGTTTTTGCTCCAGAGTTCCAGAAGGGCGTCATAGATACGGGGGTTTCCCTCAAACTTCTTTTTTATATCAATAACCTTAACGGCGCCCTTGTCAGCTATGAAACCCAAAACTTGTTCGCTGAGGCTGGGTGTATAATAGAAAACTCTGACGGGGTAGACGGCGCCCAGATTCACTAAAAGAGAAATCAAGTTTTCCGCGCTAGACATTGATATCTTAAAACCGGATTCTTCAAGCTTATTCTTCAAAGTTGCAGAATTTAGGTAAGCTCTATCATTAGATAGTGATTTCAGCAATTGTTCCCCACCAATTAACTCAACTAAACTGTGTTTCATTTTTTCTAGGAATTCCTCAAAACCAAGTGCAGACACTCTACCATTGAAGAGGAGATCTCTAAACTTAACATAACTTTCAAGGGTTCTCTTTGACAACTTTAGTTTGCCGGCAAGGTCATATGGGTCCTTTTTCACGCAAATCTGGTAAAACTTCTTTAGATTAACTTTTGGTATGACTAATCTCTTCTTTATTGTCATATTGACACCAAATAAACGAAAAATATAATCACTTATATTATTTACGAAATACCGAAAAAGAATAAAGGGAAAACCTAAAGCAACCACTACACTTGAAACTCCTCTAAGAGAGCCTTAAACTTACCTTTGAGAACTTTTGGGGCATTTGGATCATCTAAGTAATTCCTAATGTGATTCAATCTAAATTTAATCCACTCATAGTCTTTTTCCTCGCGAGCTAAACGCAATTCCTCTCTAATGGCATAGTAGTGAGCTTCATAAGCTCTACCAGGATTCATTAAAATAGTGTACTTGTCAATGGGAATACCCCACCTCTTCAAGAAACAAATCTCAACTAATTCATGGAAGAGATAATACTTATTTGTGAGAATCTCAACGGGGTTAACAGAGTCACCAGTTTCCGTTGGAGCAAGGATATAAATGAGAAGTTCCTCAAACGAGGCCTCGCAATCCTCAAATTTTTCTTTGAAGATGTTATAAACACTCAAATAATTCTCCTTATAACCCATTAATTCCTCCATTCCGCTCACCAAGAACTTTATGGATCCATGATCCCCATATCCGTAATCTTAATATTTGTTTCTCCAGGGGGTAACCAACTAGAATCAATAACTTTAACACGCCTTAAATTCCTATCCACATATTCAAGATACAAACGAGTATCAACATTATGCGCTAATACGTGCCCACCAATAGGCTTAGCCCTACTAATCTCAGGAAGAGAATCATCACTAGGATCGGCGGTAACCTGATTAGTAACCAAAATGGGGATATCGTAAGTCCTAGCAATCCTTCTCAAAGTCTCAACCATATCCAAAATCAATCTTTGCCTATCATAAAGCTCTCTCCGGGAACTAAAATCAACTCTAGGCAACTTCGTAAGAGAATCAACAACGACCAACTTAACATTCTCCCTCTTAACAACATTGAACAACTCATTTATCATACGCCTCTGGTGAATAGAATTCGTCGGACGACCCACCAAAATCCTATCCAAAACAGATTCGTCCAAATCAAAACGCTCAAGAATAGCCTTCAACCTCTCAACATTAAAAGTATGCTCCGAATCAATAATAACAGCGGAGATATCCCCGTCGTTCAACCCACCATCCCCAGGAGCGAGAAAAACAGTAGCAAGAACAGTAAAACAAACCTGGCTCTTACCTGTCCTATACTCTCCAACTAACTCCGTAACCTCGCCAGTAGCGAAACCACCCGAGAGAATCCTATCCAAACCTGTCGAACCAGAATGCAAAAAACGCTTCCTAACCTCAACTTCAGTTAACTCTGAAGACTTAACAAACATCCCACCACGAGAAGACTCCTCCAAAACCTTAAAAGCCCTCTCCAAGATCTCAGCAGTAACCTGAACATCCAAACCCAACAACTCACTAAGACGAGCAGGATGAAACCACAAAACATCATCAACAAAAGTCAAACCCCTAGCAATCAACCTATCCAAAATATCCCTATCCAAACCCAACTTCTCAACAGAAACACGACCACCAGAAACAAAACCCTTACGACCAGAAACAAACTTATGAACCTCAGTACCCCTAGCACGACCCTGCCTATCAAAAAACACAACCAAAACATGATCACCATGATCAAAAGAAACACTAGCAATACCAGAAGACTCAAGTCGCCTCAAATCATCATCCGAAGGAACATAAACAACACGCCTACCACAAGCAGGACAAACAGCAAAAACCCGCAACACGCACACCAAACAAAAACACCTAAAAACAACACAGAGTTTATCCCTGATTTAAAGTTGTCTCTCGTTTTAGCCCGTTGGGGCCTCGTGGGGGCTTGGTTGATT
>JAGSHR010000168.1 GCA_029855985.1 Candidatus Njordarchaeota archaeon | reverse complement strand
GTCAAGGAATGATTTTAGCTACTGACACTGAGACCCCCGTATTATTAACAGTCGAGAGGGAAGTACCACCGGGTTCAAGGATCACTTAAAACTAAACTTGATAATATAAACTAACTCAAATTGTTGCAAGTCTCTTGATAACAACCTAGTGATAGATTTATTATCCTTTAATCATTATTTTATTTATTTAGTTTCGAGGTTTTAATTACTATAATCCTTGTTAATTCGCAGTTGATTTAAACATCGATTCAGAACAATAAGTAATAAATGGTGTACGTATTGTTATTCGTAGTATACGATGCAGAGTTAAGAGAAACCGTACTAAAGAACTACTTGGAAAAAAAGGACGACATAGAGGTAATATACAAAACGATAAATGAGTGGGTTAGTGAAATCTATAAGGTTGGGGATCTCAGGATACCGGCAATTTTTGCCTCGAAGGTTTTCTTTGGGGATGAAACATGGGATCCATCCATGCAAACAAGAGCGGTGGCCGCCATATTTCAGTTGCTTATAAACTGTCTAAATCTTCCAGTCTGGGTTTCCTGGGGTGATTTAGAATTAGAGGAAGAAATTATAAGATTGATTTATATTTTCTCTTCCGCATCTAAGGTTGAAGGGTTAAAGGGCAGAGTCATAGTTTGTCAATTTAGTGACGATGATAGAGAGATTGAACTAAAATTTAAGGATAGCTCAATTAAGATTAGAACTCTTATGGGAGGGGCGGCTCTAATTTATACTCTATTTAGGGAATTTGGGGAAGGGGACTTAAACAAAAAGTTAAGTAAAGCTAAGGAAAGATTTAAAAAAATCTATGAGAAAACACTAGAAGCATATAAAGAGGTATCAAAAAGAAAAGAGATTGTGAGCTTAGAGGAATTCGAAGAATTAAAGGTTGAAGAACCCAAAGCACCGAAAAAGGAAATTGAAGACCTCGAATTAGATTTACCCCCTCTCGATGAAGAATTAAAGGAGCTTGATCTTGATGCCGACGATATATTCTAATGTTTTGGAGGAGATCAAAAATGAAGCCAAGAGCCTATTACTAGATTCTCTAAAAAAAATATATCCAGAGTACGCAGATAAAGTAACTATAGTTATCGATAGACCCCCTAAAAAAGAACTAGGGGATCTTGCTTCACCGATAGGTTTTCAGCTAGCGAAGATTATGGCGAAAAGCAAACAAGAGATGAGAAGCCTCTCAGAAGAAATATCTAAAAAAATAGTGGAGAACCTTTCCTTCAAAGAAACCTTGTTTAGAGATGCAAAAGCTGTGGGAGGTTACGTTAATTTATTTATAGATCAAGATAAATTTAACAACGTCGTTGTTAACTCCATCTTGGCCCTTAACGAGAATTATGGCTCTAGCAATATTGGTAAAAATAATGTTTTGGTTGTTGAGCATACGTCCGCTAATCCTATTCACCCATTGCATATTGGAACTGCTAGAAACTCTATACTTGGTGATTCGTTAGCCAAGATATTCAAATTCTTGGGTTATAGGGTTAATAGGAGATTTTACGTTGATGACATGGGCAAACAAGTTGCCTATTTAGTTTATGGAGTAAAAAAACTTGGCAATTTGGACATGCAAGGTAAAAAAGATCATTTATTGGGTGTCATCTATTCGTGTGTCAATACAATATTACACACTAGGCACGCTTCAATTGAACTTTCTAAACTAAAAAACGAATTCATTAGTGTCATAGAAGATCTCGAGGTTAAATTAGATTCACTAAAGAACTCTAGAGCCTATATAAAGCACTACTACAATATTAAGATTCTTCTAGAGAAAACTCGCCAACTTAGTACTACCGATTGGTTAATCCTCATAGAACACATAATTGAAATTGTCGATGAATTAGCGAAAACGGATAGGGCAATTGGGATATTCAAGGAGAAATTATTGAACATACAAAAGAGAGTAATCGAGCATGTTGATTGGATTAACGCTGAAAATGAAATTAAAAAGAAGTGGAGCAATGTTTACGCTAAACTTTACGCTAAAACAAGTGAGGATGATATAGAGGAGCAAGTTTCTGAACTCATAAAGAAATATGAGATAGGTGATGATGAGGTAGTTGGTTTCTTTAAGGATGTTTGCAGCCAGGCACTAGAAGGTTTTAAAGAAACATTAAAAAGATTCGGAATAGATTTTGACGCCTATGATTGGGAGAGTCAACTTGTCTGGGAGGGGCGAGTCAAAGAAGTAATCGAAAAGTTAAAAGAGAAGGGATGGGTGATAGAGGATGCGAATTCAAAAGCTTTATTTTTGGATATTAGGAGGGCAGTAATCGAACGAGAAGATATACGCGAAATCTTTGGTTTAAATGAAAAAAAGGTTAAAAGGGCTATTAAGGAGGGAAAAGAAGACAAGATCCTCCCCCCTAATTTAGCGCTTACAAGAAGTGATGGAACAACCCTCTATACAACAAGAGATATTGCGTACAGCATTTGGAAATTTGAGAAGACAGGGGCCAAAATTGTTTTGAACGTTATCGGTGTTGATCAAACACTTGCACAGAAACAAATAAGAGCGGCTCTAAAATTGGCTGGGTATGAGGAATACGCTGACAACTTGATACACGTAGCTTATGAGTTAGTTACACTGCCCGGTGCAAAGTTCTCATCTCGAAGAGGCCGGTATATAACATTCGACGAATTATTTTTAGAGGCTAAAAGGAGAGTTTTCAATATTATAATAGATAGAAACTCTGAAGTAGATGAAGAGGAAGCAGAAAAAATCTCAGAAAAAGTTGCAATTGGTGCTATAAAGTACGCTTTATTGTCAGTCTCCCCAACGAAAAAAATAACGTTCAACTGGGAGCAAGTTTTGGATTTTGAGCAAAACAGTGGACCCTTTATACAATATGCTTATACTCGAGCACACAATATCTTAAGAAGAATAAACTTCGAAGTCCCAAAAAATGTTGATCTGTCATATCTAAAAGAGGAAAAAGAGCTTGAACTTGTGTGGAAGTTGGCCGAATTCCCAAATATCGTATTGGAAGCAGCTAAAATGTTTAGGCCAGATATAATAGCCGAATATTCTAACAAACTGGCTCAAATTTTCAATAGTTTTTATCAAAGATATAGGGTTCTCCAAGCAAAAGATGAAAACGTGAAAAATGCAAGGATAGCTTTAGTTGAAGCCTATAGGATTACTATGGGAAATGCTATGAGGTTACTTGGAATACCTATCTTGGAGAGAATGTAAAAATATTTTTTATCTCTTCTTTAAAACAAATGACTGAACAACTGCTTTTTCTTCTTCCCCTAATCCATACAAATTAAAAATAATTTCGTTCAGTTCACCAAGCAGTATGTCCCTCTTTTCTATCAATTCCTCTAACTGGTCGCGGTACTCACCGCTATTCTCATCGTCACCCTCTCTACTTGCTAATTCATCAATCTTAATTGACAGGGACATTATTTCCCTTACTAACTTCACAATTTCCCGTCTAGTATCCTCATCGCCAACAGCTATGGGCAATACGTTTGGGAAGGGAGGAATATACAGGAAGAACCTTCCTTTTGGAGGCTTTCTCTGTCTCTTTGACACTCTCGGGGCATATAATTTAATGAAGAATTCAAGCAGATCAGAGTTTAATAAACCGAGGAGATAGAAGAGATTCTCAGTGCTGGGCTTAAGAAGTCGCCTTGCCTCATCCAAGTTACAGATTTTGCTAAATCCCTCTCCTAACAGGTAATCAAAATCCTTTAGATAGTTTTCCCTTTCTTCCTCATTTTTCCAGAACCTAACGATTATAGTTGAATCCATCACATAGTACTTTCCTTCTTCGTAGGCAAAAGAATTCCTATTAGATGTGTATGGTGCAACTAATTTTTCTAACTCAAACCATTCCGGACTCAAGGGATCCTCTAATTCCCACCACTGACGCCCATGTATCCAAACAGCACCCCTACGCTCTAAAACAGTCTTGTATTGCTCAAGATATTTTATAGCGTTAGGGAACTTATCTTTAAAATCAGGCTGATTTGTGTATATCACCCACTTATCATTAAATCGGTAATAGAACGGGAAAATGTCTTTTCCCCTTAGTATTGGCTTAAGAGCACCCTTTTCAATATTGAATCTCTCAATTATTTCAGAATCCACAACAAAAATCCTGAGAACTCCCGTCCAAATACCCCTGTAAACATACGCGAAGTTGTCCAATGTATAATGTCCTCCTCGTATCTTCTCAAACAAGTCTCGATACTTGAATGACACTCTACTAAAGTCTAACTTGTATCTCATATGAACACCTAATTGTCCTTCTTACCTTCTTATACCGCGTTATCTTAGTCTTAGTGTGTTTGGTTTAAAAAAGTGGTGTTTATTTTAGGTATTTTTCCTCGTATTGTTTTAGGTGCTCCACGCTTTCTTCTACGCTTGCGAACACTCCTCTTAATGCCTCTATATCCTCTCTTGTCACCTCATCCCTACCATTCAACTTCGCCCTCTCGAACGCAGGCGCCATCAACTGAATTGCATACCTCAAAGAAACCTTCACACCCAACTCCGTCAAAAACTCCAACGCATCATCACTCAACTTTATATTTTCCTCACCAGCCCTAATCTTCAAAATCTCCCTAACCGCCTCAGCCTCATAAGGATACGTATTAATAATCAACAACCTATCCAACAAATCCAAAGGCATACCATGCGGAGAAACAATATCAGTACCCCTAATCCTCACCAAACCCCTATTCGAAGCCATAATAACTATGGGTGCTAGTTCGCTTTCCAACGCACGGTTCAAGAAACTGAAAGCCTCAATGTCTAACATGTGGATTTCATCGAGAAAGAGTACACCTGGAATTATTTCTGCTGTTCCTTGCTTTACTCTTTCTTGCACGAGTTTGTCTACTTCCATTCTTATTTCTGGGTCTATTTCTTTTCTTTCTTCTGTTGCTCCAAAAAGTAGTGATACGAGTCCTGCTCCTCTCCTTTGTTTTTGGAATAGTTCGTCTAGGTCGTCTAACGTTAGTGTGTATACGAATTCTCTTTCTTTTTCTACGTGTCCCGTTGGTACTGGGACTTTTTGTACTCTCCCGATATCATAGCTTAGTTCTTTTGCCGCTTCTTCACTGATTCCTAGAACGCTTACGTGTCCGTTTTCTTTGTCAATCATTATCACCATTCCTCTTTTAACACCCTTTGATACCATTTCCTCTGCGACTTCTGGGCCTACTGTGTAGGTGACTTGCTCGTCTTTTGTTTTTAGTGTGAGTTTTGCTTTTTCGATTACTCTTTGGTAGGGGTTAAATGGGTGTTGAACGTAGTGTGGTTGGAATTCTTCTACTTCACCTTCTAGCACCATTCTTTTTTCTCTAAATCTCACTCCTATCGCTTTTCTTAATGCCTTCATTAGGACCTCCGTTTTCTTTACTTCCGCTGAGTATATTTCTGAACCGCTTAGTTGAACGAATGGTACATCGCTACCGAGTTCCCTAGCGATTCCGATTGCTATAGCGGTTTTACCTGTTCCTGGAGGACCCGCGAGCAGTACTGCTCTTCCCGCCATTTTTCCTTGTTTTATTAGTCTTACCACTAGTCCCGCTGCTTCTCTGGCTTTGGTTTGTCCTACCATTCCATCAGCTATGAATTTGGCTTTCCCTTTCTCGTCTAGTCCTAGTCCTCTTATGTGACTATGTGCACCTACCCTGATTAGTTCTTTTGAGCTCATTTAGGATCACCTAGAATAAGTGTTTTCTGTATTAGTGTTAATTTTTTGACAGAAGCCTATATAAATCTTTCATATTCTGAATTTTTTAAATGTTTCTAGCGTTTATTGTTGTGTGTGTTCCATTTTAGCTGTGAGTTAATATGGGTAAAAAAACGATAAGGGAGTTTGTTTCACGGGTTATATTTGATAGAAGAATTGATCCAGCTGACATTATATTATATGTTTTAGATTCAAGTAAAGTGCGTATCGTTCCATTTAATTTTGTTAAGTTTGAAGCCGATGGATTCATTTATAAGGGTAATTTCTACCCACTATACAAAATTTTAGCAATACAGGACACTTTCACAGGCAAATTTTATCTGTTGAGAAATATGCCTTCTAACGTATACTTAAATCACAGTGAGATAGATTTGAACGATTTTCCTTACACTTTAGAATTTGTTTACGAAAACGACGTTTTAATAAGGAATACTCCCCTCATCCTCAAGTTTATTGAGCACAAGTTAATGCAAGATAGTGAGTTTTCATGGGAAAGTTTCTTTTCACGAATTGAGGAAATCTCTTTCAAAGAGTTTACTCTAAAAGTTGTTTTGGACGATGTGTTCAAATATGTGGCAGTGATTTATAGAGATAGCGAGTTATATGGCGTCTTTCGTTTGCTTCCTCTTTTTCATGATCTAGAATTGTTTTTAGATGTGTTACAATACCAGCGAATTGTGGTTCCTAAAGTTGATACTTCTCTTGATGAAATCATGTCTTGTTTTTTTGGTAAGGGCTTTCTTTGTATAGATAACTCCCTAGAATTTGTCCCCCTAGATGAAATCCCTATTAATAGGCGACAACAGTTAGAGCTTTTAGGTTACTACATTTATCTAACTCGGGATAATGGGTTTGTTTTGGGGATCGGTGACATGTCTGAAAAGCGTATTCTCTCGCCTAGACGTGAATTACAGTTATTGGAGAAAGCTAAACTAACAAGTTTATTTGATTTGGATTCTTTTTACACTAAAGAAGACTTGGATTGGTTAATTAGCATACATGGGATCTTAAGGGTTAGTGATTGGGATCAAATATATGTTCATAAATGAATACAGTCTTAGAAAGTTGAGATTAGAAATAAAATTATATATTTTTCCTTCTCCTTAATTGAAGAATTTTTAGGGGGTTTAGTGCTCGTGACTTCCCCCTAATATTGCGTGGATTAGTTCTTCTTCGTTAGCCACTCCGACCTTGAAAACGTCGCCGCTATATGGTTCTTCTACTGAGATTACTGTTGTGGGTACCGCAGTTACGTGCCATTTGTCTGCAATTTCTGGAAATTCGTATGCTTCAACTGTATCACTTATTATTTTTCCTTCGCTTGCTATTGCCACTCTGTTCGCATTCAAGACCGCGTATGGACAATACGGGCATGATGGTGTAATTATTGTTTCGATTCTATACTTTTTGTCGAGGTTTTTTATTTCGTCTAGGTGGTGTTCGATTCCGTGATTGCCGTTGGATGCTATAACGATTGTTTCGATGAACGCCCATCCTTCTTCTCCTAGTGGGGCCCCAGTGTATCTTACTTCATTGTTTTTTCCTATAAGTATAACTGGCCCTCTATCTACTTTTAGTTCGTTTTTAGCCGCTTCGTCGATTTCCTTGATTGTCAACTTGATTTTCCCATCTGCTAGTTCCTCGAATGTTTCAAGTAACTTCTTTATCACATCACAATATTGGCATTCACCGCCAACGTAAAGAGTAATTGGCACTTCGTCCTTCATTTCCTTTTGGAATTTTTCCCTAATGTATTTCTTGTCTTCTTCTCCCAAGATTTCCTCTTCTGACATTTTCTCCACCTTTTTCGGTCTTACTATATACGGTTGATTTCTTTTATATAAAACCAATCCTTGGTATTAGGTTCATTTGGTTCTTTTTTAGTGCTTTACTTTTATAAACATTTTACAATTGTATGGGTGCCATAACGTGTTGTTGATGGGTTTAGCATATGATGGTACTTACTATGGAGGTATGGCTGAACAAGTGAATGTGACTACTGTAATGTCTAAGATCAAAGAAGCCCTTGGGTCTCTAGGGTATAACAAGAAACGATTATGGTTCATGTCGCGAACTGATCGGGGTGTGCATGCTCTATTCCAAATATTGTCCTTAGATGTAGATAGATCATTCTCTGTGAATGCTTTTGATTCACTTTTACCTGAAAGTTTAATCGTTCACAGTTATGCTTGGGTTAATTTTAGGCAAATTAGAAAGCGTATAACAAAGAAGACGTACCTGTATATTGCTCCGAATTTTAGAGAAAATTATTCTAAGCTTATAGAGATATGTGAGTTAATTTCGAGTGATTACTGGGATTTCAAGAGCCTATCTAAGAGATCAAAACTTGCCGTAGGAAAAACAGAGATGCGTTTGAAGGTTAATTGCGACTTAAGAGAAGACTTTCAATTCTTTTATGTATCTGGAAAATATTTTCTGTGGGAGCAGGTTAGGAGACTTATCACGCTCATGAAAATGTACGGGCTGGGAAAAATTAAATATGACGAGCTTGTCAGTGTGCTTCAAGGAAATCAGTTCAAAAGAGGGATTCCTCCCGCTCCAGCTGAGGGATTAATTCTTTGGGATGTTGATATTGATGTTAATTGGAAACATCGCGTGGATTTGAGAATTTTAAGGCGTATCTTCCTTGAAAAAGTGAAAAGATTGGCGATATTATTTGCGAGCAAGTGGGTACTTTAAGCGTGAAATAAACTTAAAACTTTTTGATAATTCTTATGGCGTTGGTTTTTCCAATCAAGTTTTGCAGTTCGCTTCCAGTAAAGTTTGTTAGGCCTACTCCTAGGATTTCCTCATTCGTGTTTTTTATTGCCACGTAGTCTCCAGGGATCATATCTCTTGTAGCAGCAACAATTTGATTTCCCTTTACATAAACATCTTCTGTTATACTATCTTGCTTTACTGTAACTGTGTATGTGTTCTCCATGACTAGCACTTGAGTCCCTCCTTTTAGGGGTATAAATAGACCATACTCCCTATCGAATGTTGCAATATTCTTTATTTGGTATCTTCCTTTGCTCATCGGTGAGCCTTCGACTTCAGCATTTTTAATTAATTCACTAGCTACTTTAACTCCAAATTGATATGATAATATCCCTCTTGCGTCCTCTAGTACTCTTTGTTTTCTAGATGCAAGATCCACTTCTACTTCGCTTAATATATCTCCTAGTTTTTCTGCCAAGTTTTCGAGGGCTTCAAATTCAGTTACATGGT
>JAGSHR010000082.1 GCA_029855985.1 Candidatus Njordarchaeota archaeon | reverse complement strand
TGTTCACCCAAAAGGCCCACGCCACGTACCAAAGGGGCCATATCGGCCAGTTCCCTTTCTCACTTTGAAAATCTATGCTTTTAACTAGTTTCTTTGTTCCAAATAATCTAGATAGCAACCCTACCTCTCTTATATATGGTTCTCTGCTTGGTTTTTCTAAATTTAATATGGCTGAAAGTGTTCGCACTCTTGGGATCGCTAGTAATGTGATTAGTGCCCATGCTGTTAAATAACCGAAGTAAACTAGTACGAGTATTGTTAATATGGAGAACCATGTAAGAATCTTTATCAATCTTTTACTTCTTTTAACCCCTATTACAACGGGCAAGGTTTTTATCCCTTTAGCATTGTCAACATTATACTTATCAATGTGTTTTCCCACGAGGACATTAGTGACCAATAATCCATACGGTATCGACAACAGAAAAACCTTAAAGTCAATGATGCCAGTGATGACATAATATGTTCCACCGATCATTAATGGACCCCAAACCAAAAACACTGTTAGTTCACCCATTGCGACGTGCTTTAATTGAATGGGATCTGCAACGTAAAAGATACTGAAGAATAATCCTAATAACGCAAACACTGCCACGTACCAACCAACTGTGTAAACTAGGTAAATCATTATGAGGAAATCAACTACATTCAAGAATACCACTAAGAGTTTAAGTCCGCTCATGCTTATCAGGCCAGATAATATTGGGTGCGGTGCGTAGATGCCCCTAATATAATTATCGGTGTCTACACCGTGTTTCACGTCAAAATAATCATTAACAAGATTATTCACCATGTGAGCTATAGTTAAGCCAATGAAAACTAAAATGCTTTTAAATACATCCAAATAACCGTCAATGTACGCTAACAATACTCCAATCAAAAATGATGTCCAAGTCATTGGAAGAACACAAACCCGCGTAATAAGTAAAAATTTTGAAAAGATATCAAGTTTATCATCATCCTTAGGATTGCATGTTGAAAAGATATGGAACCAATTTTTAACGCCCATCTCGACTAACCACCTTCAACATTTTCTTAGAGTCGCTAACTTACACCGCTAACGTTCTCATTAATCTCATGAGTATATTAAAAACCAAATAAGTTTTGGAGTTATATATCCCTAAAATAACGCTCTACAACTGGATTGCTTCTCAAATATAAAAATTAAGAGGTAAAATTAGATACCTAGGTACCCCGGGGCCCTAGGGAAAATAACAGCATCTATGATTGAATCCACACCCGAAATGTACCTAATAAGTCTCTCTAATCCAAATCCGATCCCTGAACACTCTGGGACGCCATCATAGAGCAATTCAAAAAACCAAAGGTATTTCCTCGGATCTACCCCTGTTTTTAGCATTCGTTCCCTCACTTTTAAGGGATCTGTTTCCCTTTGACCCCCTGATGCTGCTTCTCCATAACCCTCAGGATAAATTAAATCCATATCTAGCAGTGTTCCGTCGCCCTTTTCTTTATAATAAAAACCTCTAACATGCTCAGGGTAATCTGTTATCCAAACGGGTTCTTTGTGTATCTTGGATATATAGGTTTCTGCTTCCTTACTCAACTCGCCCGAAACCTCAACACCATAACCAGCTTCTTTTGCTATCTCAACAGCTTCATCAAATTTAATAACCTTGAAGGGTTTATGAGGCACACGTAACTCCCTGCCCAAGTATTCTAATTCATCCCTAGCGTCTTTCTTTATAGTCTCGAATAATTTAACTAGCATGGTCTCGGAGAGCCCCATAATCGTTTTTCTGTCGGCATGAGCTACTTCTAAATCTATTTGTCTAAACTCTGCAAGGGTTCTTTCAAAATCCTTAAAATCAACTGGTTCGACCCTAATGTTTGGAGCCACATAGAAAACCTTGTCACTTATTTGGAGACCCGCGAACTTGTACAGAATTGCGCTGGAAACAAAAACTGCTTTCTCCCCATAGAATGATGTTTCAGCCATGCTTCCCATTCGAAGTCCAGGGTCAGATATTGGAGCTATGATAGGAGACTGTAATTCTATAAAGCCCCTCTCATACAAGAAATCCCTTACGATCCTTAACACCTTAAATTGAAGAAGGGCGATTGTTCTATAAAATCTCGATTTTAGAAAGAGATGGCGCTTATATATTCTTACTTCAGGCACGATTTTACTCAATGTTTTCGTAATCCACTCTTTTCACCTCTCTTTTTGCATTGAGGCTTAGTTTTTCGAAAAACTTTATTGCCTATTTAAGTTTGACTGATATTTAATACTAGTGGAAGAAATAGAAGAATATTCTGTCTTTAACCTTTAATGTATTCCAAAACAATTGCAGGTCTTACGTTTTTCACTTTCCCCATCTTATAGATCTCTTCTATAAACTCCCCAAGCTCTTCGTTGTCTTTTGCCCAAACTTCCGCTAATATCATGTGATCTCCAGTAGTAAGGATAACGCTTTTTGCCCAATCTTTTTTCTTTAACTCATTAGCAACCGTTAAAATGTCCTCTGGCTCAGTGTTTATTCCAATAATACTAATGGAGTTATAACCTAGAAATCTTGGATCTATCTCAACTCGATATCCCCTAATAACACCCATTTCCTCTAATTTCCTAATCCTCTTTCTTATAGCCGCCTCTGTCAAGTTCATTCTCCTTGCAATCTCCGAATATGTCAATTTTCCATCCTTCAATAACATTTCAATTATTTTCCTGTCTTTCTCATCGATCATTATAAAAACCACTCTGATTATCTATTTTGTGATATCTAAAATCATAATATCCGTGTAGGATTACAACTATATAGATA
>JAGSHR010000054.1 GCA_029855985.1 Candidatus Njordarchaeota archaeon | reverse complement strand
GCCTAACACTATCGCAAAAGTTGAGAAAAATAAACGACGGCCCTCCCAAGCCACAGGGGAGATTATCAATTAATATATTTAAATCCTCACGCCTAAGTGGGCCGTCTTCTAACTCAAAGCTAAATCCTAACGGCTCATTTTTGTCATACTGGCTCTCTCCGCTAAAATGTAATCCATAATAATCTTCTTTATTCCAATTTTCAAACAGATCTAACACCTCTTGTCTAGTAGAGTAGATTCTTGTTGACAAATTTAAATTTTGGATTACTGAAACTTCTCGATTTACTCCCTTAAGTTTTCCTCCACCATTATACGCCACCAAAGCCAAGGGAGAGATCCGTATCTCTCTAGTCGGATTTTGTTTCCCGTATATCCACCGCCCCACTTGAAAACGTTCGCATAAAAACTCTTCTTGTCCTTCATTATTTTCAAGTAACATTAATTCCCAAGGTATTTTGAAAGTCTCTTTATCGAGCCATAATACAAGAGTCTTTCCTTTAGTGGATTGACTAAAAAGTTTTCGCAAATCTTCTGGAAATAGCTTCTTAACATGGTCTCTTCCCAGCGTAATCAAATCATCATATTTTATCTTTCCAGATCCAAAATCATCAAGAAGTTTGTCAATATACATATCTGATATCTTTACCTTGTGCATATAATGTTTAACACTATTTCCTATACGTAGCTCATATTTAAAACCCTCATCTTCTTTTTTTACTACGAGTTCCCAATGTTCAGAATCAGGAGGAATGTGCTCAATTTTGATCATGGAAATTTCCTGTCTTATTCGATTAATGAACTCTTTAACAAGCTTTCTGCTGGAAGATGACAAGTCATTCGCTTTCTCGAGAAAATGCTTAGCATCGTCAAGATGACACTCCAGAGGACCTAAAGTCAACCTAGGTGCTTGATTGATAGCATCTTCCAACTTATCTATAGGATTATCGGTAGACACTTGACCAATGAGGTCACTAGTAATTTTACAACCAAGTCTACATAAAGCTAAACTGAGAGAAGCCTCTCTATTTGTAGATATAGTTTCTTCGCAAATCATTGCTGCATTTGCGAATAGTTCATTCGCTTCCCTATATTTACCTTGACAGAAGTTGACAATTGCTAGTCGAGTATAAGGAGAATCCCAATCAACCTGGGAAGCTTCTAAGGCATCAATTGACTTTTTGAATAGCTTTTCAGCCCTGTCATAATTTCTCTGATTATAATAGTAATATCCAAAACTGAAATAAACATCAGCCGCCACCTCTGTTACTGCTTGATGAGCAGTCATATTACTAACCGGTATGTTATTTCTTACTCTTCTCATAGCACTATTAACAACTTGTTCAGCTTTCTCATAGTATTTCTCAGCTTTTGCAAATTCTTTTTGCTTACGAAAAACAACAGCTCTGGCGCGAAACAGAACAGCTTTCAATAGGTCCTCATTACATATTCCTTCTTCTTTCCCAGTAAAGGGGCATCCGCACTTCCCTTGTCCTAGCAACATTATTCCTTGTTGAAGATGTGCGTGGGCCTTTGCATAGTCGCCTATTTTTCGATAACTTTGTCCACAAATGTACAAAGCAAGGGAACAATTTTTCCCTATCTTTTTAGCGTAATTTACCGCTTCATCATATTCCCCAAGGGCATAAAGTTTTACCGCCAAGATTAGAGAACAATAATATATATCATTCAATAATGTTTCCTTATTGATTTGGGGTAGTATAAACATGTGAGAATGCCGGCTTAGCAAGCCAATTTCAAGAAGGCGCATTATACAGCGGTGATGAGGATATTTTTTATCATCTATTACAGAACTACTTTTAAGCTGAGTACCTAATTTACTAATCTGTTCTTGATATGGTTTGGTTCTTCCTTTTGAGCTCCATAGTATTTTAAATATACAATCCAAGAAAGACTCCATCGCGTATTCGGCATGTCTTTGATATTCGGCCCTAAACTCGCGCACCATATCATCAATCCATCCATGGTGGGTAACATCTTTTCTGCAGCTCATAATTTACCTCCCATTCTTTTTAAGTCTTCTTGTTGTGTGGGAATAGCTTCTCTTAATTCAATCTCTTCTCCGTCTATCCCTTCTATAAACGCAACGCGAGGTTGTTGGGAATCGTTAGTGGGTGGTGTAAAAGGTTCTTTTAGGATCTTCACGTTATGCTTCCGTAAGTGAGCAAGGACAGCGTCAAGATTTTGCACCTCAAAGGCAATATGGTCTGCTCCTACTCGGCGGCTGTCATAAGGTTGGGGATTCTTACCACTTTTGACACTGTAAAGTTCGATGGTGATTGGGCCTGCATCAAGCCAAGCAAGAGTACGTTTACCTTTAAAGTTAAAGGGTTCTTTTATCACCTTTAACCCTAAAACTTTGGTATAGAATTCAAAGGCTTTTTCAAAGTGAGCCGTTTGTAAAGCAACATGGTGCAGCCGCACCTGAATTTCAGAACTCTGACTCATTATTTAACCTCCTTTGCTTGACATCCCTCCTGGAAGCCAGCTGATAGATTCCTCGAACGAGACGCCAAGTGTATAAAGAATTTCGTGCTTCAAGAGGATCACGGGTAGCACGCACATTGTCGAATCCACGCCGCACAGCATCAATAAATATGCGAAGAGGTGCCATATTTTGAGCTTCAGCAGCAAACCGAATGGCTTCGGCCCTAATTCCTTGGCCAAGATGGGTTTCTATACCCACAAACTTACCATTGGATAATTGGTGAGTAATCGTGGCCGGAAGAGGTGTGCGCACTGCCTGATCACGGGTT
>JAGSHR010000118.1 GCA_029855985.1 Candidatus Njordarchaeota archaeon | reverse complement strand
GGAAGTCCTCTTTCAAAGATGTTGACAATGTACAGCTCATTTACAAATCAGGTTTACAACGTAGTAGCGAGAGCTTATGATGATTATAAGAGAACTGGGGATAAAGAAGCTCTGGGGAAATTAGCAAGAGCAGTTGTGAGTTCAATTTTTGCTATGCTGGTGGGGCCTGCCGCAATTAGATATGGATATGATAAACTCTTAAAGAAGAGGAAAGAAGGCAGACACTTTATACTCTATATTTTAGATAATATAGCTTCGGCATTCTATTTCTTGAGAGGGTTAATCCCTGCAATTGTAAGCTATGTTGAAAAGGGGAAGTTCTTTTCGTATGACATGCAGATACCAGTTTCAGATTTTGCAAGAGTTGTTAAAGAGTTCTTTGGAGCTTTATTCAGTATACCGGTACATGCAAAGCAAAAGAATAAAAAGAAAGTGAAGCAAGACCAAATAGATTTATTATTTTCGTTATATGGTATTCTTGCTTATGGTAGCGGGTTGCCATATACACCGATTAAAGATTTAGCAAAATTGGGGGTAAAAAGTCATGGCACTTCAAAACACATCAAATAAAGTTCAGTATAACTGCGATGGGGTACAGACTGAGTTTAGTTTTACATTTCCGATATTCCAAAGCTCGGATATTTACGTGGTTCTGACTGATCCGGATGGCAATGAAACAATTCTGACTGAGAACACAGATTATACCGTAACTGCAGCTACGAACGGGTTTGAGAATGGCGGTAAGATAACAACAGCAAGTACCTACGCTTCAGGTTATACGATCACAATTGTTAGAGAAGTGCCTTTGACGCAGGAAACTGATTTCAGAAATAAAGATGTGCTACCCGCTGAAACGCTTGAAAGTGGGTTTGATAAACTGACCATGATAGCTCAACAGTTGGAAGAGAAGATAAACAGAAATATTAAGATTCCTGTATCAGACGAGGTTACATCTTTGGAACTACCTAACAAAGAAGCAAGAGCAGGGCATTTTCTTGGATTCGATTCGAACGGGCAGCCAGTAGCTTCTAACTCATTAGGAGCTTATAATATTAGACCATTTATGGAAACCTTTTTAGAGAGTACAGATAAGCCAACTGCTTGTTCTAATATTGATGCTCTTAGTAAAACCAACGATAATCTTGATGATATTCAAGATGGAACTACATACGGGCGAGTATTGCAAACTGAACTTAATTCAGGTAAAGTAAAAGAAATAATAAATCTTGGTGGGACTTCATATATAATAGCGAATGATGATGACACGATAACTATATATACTAATGGAACTTTAGTTGGGAAAATATATTCGAATGGTATTGTAGAATGGGGTAAGCAAAGTGCTTGTGAAGCCAAATTAGCTGCGGACCAGTTAGTTCCTACTGATAGTGTGGGATGGACAAAGTTAAATATAGTCGCAAATTATGATGTATTGGGGGAATTTGATGATACTAATCATCGATGGACGTGCACACAGAGTGGGAAATATCTAATTTCTGCGAGTGTAAAATTATTATCATTAGCTGATGGGAACCACGCAGGTTTGTTGGTAAGAAAAAACGGGCTCAATTTTAGACCACATACTATGGTTCCAATAGGTGCGGCTTATAATTTAGCGATGGTAGGTTCAGCGGTGGTAGAACTTACAGCCGGAGATTATTTAGAATTGTACGCTGTTCATAATTATGGGGCAGACAGGACAGCACAAGCGAGTGATATAGCAAATTATTTAGCTGTAATAAAAATAGCTTAATTAAAAGGATAGAGGAGGTAAAAAATGATTTTTGAAATTAACCTTTCAGAGAATGAATTAAAAGTTTTACGTTATGATATTGTAGATATACAAGAATGGCTCATGAATTTTGTTAAAACTAAAATTCGTGTTATAGCTAATCAGATAATATGGGAAAAAACTGACAGAAGACCAGACAAGATGACTGATGAAGAGAAGTTGGAATTAATAAAGACTTTAAATATCGAAACAGCAGAGGAGCGTAATAAAAAATTCGAAGAAGAAATGACGAAAGGAATTAGCACTTAAGGATGACCAGAAAGGAAGCTAAATCATTTAGCAACTTCAGTTTTAGAGAAAAGAGCTTACATGGAACCTTAATATTCGAAAAGTACGAGGAGATTTCTTATATCTTTATGAACCGTATCGATGAGATGGTATCCTTTGCTAAAGAACAATTCGGGAAAGATAAAGGGGCTTTCCTTGTCTATGATATTAACCTCTTGAAGCACAAAGACCATAGTTACCATTATGCGATTGATGGACACCTTTCGATAGCTATTGATGGTGCCTTTAGAGGATTGAGCCCGATTGAAGCGTATTTTGTTATAACGAAGTTCAGGTTCAATGGAATAGGTTATTACCCTGATTGGAAGCCTTATCCGGGCTGGCACATTGATATGCGGCCAACTAAATATGCGGCTTTATGGGTAGCGCATAA
This sequence comes from Candidatus Njordarchaeota archaeon, assembly GCA_029855985.1. The sequence goes on along the minus strand of JAGSHR010000118.1, from coordinate 3,272 downwards.
ATATGATTTTGAGCAGTTATATTACTATGATTTTAGAAACTTCATAAGGGAAATAACTGATGACTGACACCGAGTTTTTGCACCGGCTTGATGAGGCCTTTGAAAAGATTCAAGAAGCTGACATCAAAGGAGAAGACTTAATTAAGAGTGTTACCGAATTAGAGGCTCTTTGTAGTGAATACATTAAGTTCCGAATAACACTCGCTGACAAAGAGCGTGATCCTTTAAATGGGAGTGATTAAAATGCCGAGAAGTTTCCTTAAATGCGTTGCCGAAGGAGGCAAGGTAGTTACAAAAAGCCTCAAGGGTGGCAAGTACATTCGCCTTTGCAAAACTAAAAGCGGGAAATGGACCAAAGGTGAAGTAAAGAAAAAGAAAAAGAGGAGGTGATAAAGAATGGGAGTTTTGAGGTCCTCATCTAAAATAATGAAAAGGCACCCTGGAGGAAGCCGCAGCTTAAAAAGGAGTGTGAGAAAGAGATCTGCGACTATTATCGAACATAAACCCGGGCCAAGGGGAGGAGAAACAAAATACAGGTTTCCAATGCCTGACAAGGCCCATGCACAGAAAGCTATGCAACTTCTTCCAAAGGCCAAGGGGTTAACTCCGGAAGAGAAAAAGAGGATAGCTCGTAGAGCTATGAAGTTTTTAGGCGTAACGCCTTCGATAGCAAGAATACTGGGCATAAAGGAGAAAAAGAAAAAATGAACAACAACGGCGCTACAGCAAGATGGATTTCAATCATCGTAATGGTAGTCATAACTATGGCAAGCCTTGCTTTTGGAGTAATCAAAGCAAGTAACAAAGAAAGGATTGCGCAGCTTCAATACACTATGCAAAAGTATCAAGACCAGCTTGAAAGACATGAAGAGCTTATAACCTCGATGAGGGAAAGCAGGGCAAGAACTGATGTTGAAATTAGAACAATCCAGAATCAGCTTAAAGAATTGAACAAGAAGATGGATATTATCATAGCAAAATTGAGGTAAGAAATGAATGCGAGGGTTAAAGTTGTTATTAGTGTTTTTATTGTGGGGTGTTTCATTCTCTTTAGTTTATGGTGGAACGCCAAAGGAAACAATAAAGAATATCGAGCAGAACTTAACAGCGTTAGAGAACAACTTGCTGAATATTCAAGGATCAATCAAAGATTATCAGAGCAAAATAGAAGACTTGCGGAAAATATTGGAGAACTCGAAAACGAGATTAGAGAATACCGAGAACAAATTGAAAGAGCAAAGGAAATTACTGCTGGAATATCAAAAGACCTTGAGGGAGTATCAAGCGAACTATCAGAGGCTATCCATAGAGTACGAGAAATTAAAAAAGCGATACAGGAACTTAAAAAGGAACTTAATATTGAGTAATACCGGAGCAAGTGTTTTACTAATCGTTCTGCTTGTTTTATCATTTAAATAGGGAGGATAATATGCACAAGTTTAAAAGCAGAAAGTTCATAGCCTTCGTTGTATGGTTAATCTTAACTGCGTTTCTGGTTTTCTTTAAGAACAAAACTGAGCCGTTGCAGTACTTCTTTATCATAACCGTGGTATATATTGGCGGCCAGTCGGTTATTGATACTGTTAAAAAGTTAGGAGGGAAGAGTGTGGGAAGAAATTGAACCCGGTGTATACGGTTTCTTTTTAGATAAGCCAGTAGAAGTGTTCTATGTCGATGAAGCAAAACAAAGGATAAAAGAGCTGGATAATATGATACTGGCGAAGCAGAAAGAATTTGTTGCTGTTGACGATGGGATGAAAGAGGATGTCAAGGAAGCTGTAATAAACAAAAATAATGAGATACAAGCCGAAATTGATGTAATGATAGCCGAAAAAGAAGGATTAGAGGCGAGGTTAAAGGAAATTGGCGCTTGAGTGGAATAAAGTAGAGGATCTGGCAGTATTTTATCGTTATTCCGGAGGCACATGGACAAGGTATCTTTATTATCAAACAGATGATGGTATTGATTTTTTTAGTGATAGTATCGCGGCCGATGATGCTCTTTATTTTATTAACTGCGGGTATCCCTCTAATAGTTCTCATGCTCACAAGTTTAAAGGGTTGAGATTGGTTGTTGATGTTGCTGTGAGTGCAACTGGTTATAGCTATGCTTGGGAATATTATTCTTATACTTCTAAAAGCTGGGTAAGTTTACCTGGATTAAGCGACCCCTCTAATGGTTTACAGAATACTGGAACACACGATATTACGTGGGATATGCCTACCGATTGGCAAACTCTAAATAGGCCGTGTAATAATGATTATTGGAGCTCGGGTTACTCGATAAGATTAAGAGTAATTGCTGTTACTGCTTCAGTCGAAGGCGGGAAGCATGGGACAACTACAATGAAGCAGTTCAATTATGCTTACCATATTAGCGATGGGAATGAGTATACTCCGGAGGATATTTATAATTTCGATGTGAGTTTAGGAAATGGATTGGTCGAGAAAACTAATGATGGACTTTATTATCTGATAAATGCTAATGTGATAGTAGGGAATGGGAAATTAACCGTACCGTTTAAGACAAGGCTGACAATTGGCAAAGAGCCAAGGACTGGGTTTGAGAGTTTTGAGATAATCGTGAGGGATAATGGCGAGTTAAATCTTGACGGGAGTTTCTTGAAGTGGAATAATGGATTTGCGAATGGACAATATCTTTACTGGAATGGCAAGGTTACGATGAAAAATGCCGCGAGGTTGTGGCGTTATGGATATGGCTATGTGGGTTGCACTATCGCTGGGGAGTTGGATATCGAAGACAGTCAAATGACCTTAACTGATACATCGGCTTTGTATTTCCACGGGAATGCGAGGGGGCAGGTTAGAAGGTCAAACATGGCTTGTTATAATTTTTATGTTTATACCGGCAAAGTAACGTGGGATGATGTAAAGCAAACAACAAATGCTGATAGAGGTAGTAATTACCAATTGCTGGGCGGAACATCTGTTTTATACGCAAGATTTAAAGGGTTCGATTTTAAAGACAGCATAATCTTAAACGCCACACAAGGAATGGAGTTCTGGGCTATTAATCCGGAAAATTTTAATCCAACTAAAATAACACTTGGAACTACATACGGGAGGAATAGTAATTACATTTTCATAGGATATGAATTGAGTATTAAAGTCACAGATAGCGGCGGGAACCCGCTTCAAGGAGCAAAAGTCTATCTGAGGGATGTTAATAATCATGCAGGGTGGTTGCATAACTGGTTGGAGACTGATGGGTATACTTCTGTCTCTTATACACATCTGACGCTGCCGACGAT
>JAGSHR010000091.1 GCA_029855985.1 Candidatus Njordarchaeota archaeon | reverse complement strand
TTCTGCAACTTCTCTACTCAACTTATGTATCTTTGTTAAAGCTATCGTAATGTTATCTATGACTTTAAGGTGGGGGAACAAGTTGAATTGTTGGAACACGAAACCAACTTGCTTTCTAACTTCTATTAAGTTCGTGTTTGGGTCAGTTACTTTGATGTCTTCTATCCAAATGTCACCCGCGTCTGGTTCCACTAGTCTAACAATGCACCTTAGCATTGTACTTTTTCCACTACCGCTTGGTCCTAGTATCGCGACTGTTTCCCCTTTTTCTACTTTAAAGGATACTCCTTTGAGGACCTCTAATTTACCAAAACTTTTGTGAAGATTTTCAACTCTTAGAACAGTGGTCATCGTTTACTCCCTCCCTTTGACACCCAATCCTGGGATGGCAATTTTCTTTTCTATCCATCTAGCTAACTTTGAGATCGCGAAAACCATAACTAGATATATTGCAGCAATGGTTATGTAAACGTCAAAATACCTAAAGGTTCTCGAAGCTATGTATTGACCCTTCCTTGTTAATTCGGGGTACCCGATGATTATCAAGAGGGATGTGTCTTTTAGGACAGTAGAGTATTCATTTACAAAAGCAGGTATCAAAATTCGCATCGCCTGGGGAATAATTATGTACCTCATGGCCTGCCAATATGTGAATCCAAGTGACTCAGCCGCTTCCATTTGCCCTCGAGGAATACTCTTTATCCCAGATCTAACTATCTCAGCTTGATATGCGCCACTGTTAACAGAGAAAGCTATGACTCCAGCAATAAATGGGGGGAAGCGGAGACCCAGTGCTATTGGTATCCCAAAGTAAATCAATAACAGTTGAACTACGAGTGGTGTGCCCCGTATAATCTCAACGTATATTGTTGCTATGTATTCAAGGATTCTTATCCCGGAGACCCTCATTATCCCAACAACTATTCCTATTATGTTACCAATGATGAATGATAATGTTGCCACTTGAAGTGAGACTAAGGCACCATCTAAGAGGTAGGGGATGTAGGGACCCATGAATGTTACCAAACCTATGATGCCTTGGAAGAATCCCGTTATAACGTCGCTCATTTGTTGATTCACCTTTTCGGCTAGAGAAATAAATTATCGAAAATAAATAAAAAATTTAAAAGACGTTTTTTAAACGAATTTAAATTAAGAGCAGAGTTGAGCTCGTTCCAAAGTACCTAGCAATTAGTTGATCATAGTACCCATTCTCAAACATTTCCCTTAATGCTTCGTTAATCATGTTCAAAAGTTGCGTATCCCCATTTCTAACAGCGATACCGTATCTTTCACCAGTATCAATGTGGAGGCTCGCTAATTTAATTTCATTATCGATTGAAGCATAGTAATTAGCCACGGGGTCATCCAAGATTAGCGCATCAATTTGACCCGCTTTTAGGGCAGTAATGGCATCATATGCTCGCTGGTAAGCAATTTTTGTAACGTTGTTACCCAAGTTATCATCAACCCATGCTTCACCAGTTGTCCCTGCTTGAACTCCAACCTTTAACCCATACAAGTCTGTAATACTTGCTATATCTGCATGGTCGCTTTTGATTAGCACAGCTTGAGTTGCGTTGTAGTATGGTATTGAGAAATCAACTTGCTGTTCTCTTTCAGCCGTTATTGTCATCGCCGCGACAATGAAATCAATTTCACCAGCTTGCAGAGCTGGTATGAGGCTATCGAATGGAATATCCTTTATTTCCAATTTGTAGCCGTACTTGTTAGCAATATACTTTGCTATATCAACGTCGAATCCAACAATAGTATTGTTCTCCGCAACGTACTCGAAAGGTGGGTAATCCGCGGACGTACCCATAACAAGTACTTTTTCCTGGGTCGGTTGATTGAAGTAGAAAAAGGCTCCAACTGCTCCTACAAGCACTATTATTATCACTATTCCTATGATTAGCGTGTTTCTTTCCATAAATTGCACCATTTTGAAAGAATTTGTTTTACGGTAATATATTTTAACCTTTCTTCAACTTAAAAAATTTTCACTATATGGTTTATTCGCACTAAACATCTAAGTTTATGTATAGAAGCTTGTTTAAAAATTAAAATAAACTATCTTAACCAGTAAAAAAATTTAATTATCTCTTGTTTCCTTCTTCTTTATTAGGATCTGTGAAATTAGGAGCATTAAGCTTTCGAATCCTTGGATAATCCCAGTTAAATCCTCGCTTGTGTAGAAATCCACCCAAAATGGGTAATCGCTAAAACTGGAAATCTCGAATTGTTTCTCAACGAGTTTAAAAATCTTATCTTTTATTTTCTCTATGAGTTGCGTGTCAACCTTGACGAGAATAAGGAAAGGGATTATCTTATCCAAGTTACCAATCACGTTTTCCATAAACCATTCGAGTTCGTTTTTATAGTTTTCATCTTTTAAATCGATGATAAGTGCAAGCCCCTTGGAGCCCTTCATGATGCTTCTTAAGAATTCTATTTCACCACGTCTCCTGTTAACCGCCCAAACGTAAACATTGGTGGGTATTTTTGTTCTTTTGTTCAAGAACAAATCGTAGGTGAAAACATAGAAGTCAACTCCAAGAGCGTGAAAGTAGTCTTTATTGAATGCTTTGAAAAATACTTTGCCTAAGTCTTGTAGCTGTTCGCTGTTAGTGTAGCAAACGATTTTTATTCTTAGTGGTCTCAATGGAACCTCCACCCAAGTTGTGTTCTTAGGGCAGGCAAGGTAATGAACGTTTGATTTTAACGTTTGTAAGAAACCTTATGTTCAATTACCATTACGCGCCGTTTAATTGTAAACTATATTATTGAATAGTTTATATCCTTATTCTTTATAAAAAACTTTTCCAAATTTATAGGCGACTCATAGAAAGTTATTGTGTTTTAAGCGCAAGAAAGGTGTATTGATAGTCGTTTCCCTATCTATGCCAAACGGTAATATTCAATTTTTTTGCAATATTTAAATTGCATTTTTATTTAAATCTATTTGAATACCTACAAGCCTTTAATTTTTAATAAATAAATATAGGGTGCTATTCCTGAAAAGAAACACTAAAAAGATTCTAGGTTTTGCTGTTCTAATTGCTCTCTTCACTTCAATGGTTTCAATCACGCCAACTTCATATATCATACCAGGAGATAACCTTGAAGAAAACATTGCAAACAGTTTTAAAAC
>JAGSHR010000287.1 GCA_029855985.1 Candidatus Njordarchaeota archaeon | reverse complement strand
GGGTCCATAGAGACTGGCGTATTCCACGTTGCAGGCATAACATTCGTATTTTCAAAGGTACCGGAAGTAATCATAGCCACAATCTTCGGATAGCCTAAGTAATAAAATTTTTCAACACGTTTTGGAATAATCATGTCCTCACCACGCGAGTTTTTAAGAGATTCCTTAGGCATTTTTCTCTTTGGTTTTCCAGATTATATTATCTGAAATTGGATTATTAAATATGAGCTAATTATTGCAAATGAGATCTATCCATTTTGTCTTTTATGAACAAGGTTTAACAGTGGTCTATATTTATATATTGGCTAATATGTTTTAGGGGTGGTTGAGCGGGAGTGAGAGGAGGGGGAAATTTAAAAAATGACGAAGGTGTATAATTTTATTTGGCCCGCTGTGGAGGTCTCTCAGAGGTCTTGCGGGCTGGCCTATGAGGGAGGCCTCATCAGTCAAAAGAGGTGAATCCATAACCCTGAGTCCAGCCCGCATGGAGCGGGGTGGATAGGGGTAACGGGGTTTGGCCGCCCCGTGGCACCGCCTTTTATCGGTGCCCAAAGAATCCCCACGCTGAAGCATGGGGAGTAGGTCAAATTTGATTTACATTATAAATAAAATGTGAAGGAAAACTTGAAGGTGGAAGTTTATGAGGAAAATTAGCTATGCACTTTTGTTCGCGGGGACATTTATTGCTGTGATGTTGCTATTAACACCAATGCACTCACTAGCATCAAGTGATTTAGCGTTAGAAGATGTTCACGAAGTTGACTTTGAGGGATTCCATGAACTCTTTAGTTGGACTTTTGATGGGGAAAATGTCTACTACTTAAATGCTACAAGTGAGGGTTTTGTGATAGTTAAACTTAATTTAAATTGGAACGTGATTGAAACATATGATTTGGATTTATCAAGCAACAACTATTATACTTATGGGAGTTATCTCGAATCTAGTGGTAATGTTATATATTTGCTTTTGGAGAATACATCTGATTGGTATAATTTATTCGTTTACGACCTTAATGACAATACACTCGAGAAAACAATGGATTTCAATAGCTCAAACATACCAGGCTATTTGCTAGGGATGGAGTCATTTAACGGAACTCTCTACATTGCAAGTATAGAATATTTGTCATCATCTTTAGCGAATGTGAAGCTAGCACCTCTAGCGGAAAAATCAATACTACACTTATACAAATTGGACATCGAGGAAAAAACCATAACTGAAATCGAGACATTAAGTAGTGAAACTTACGATTTCGTATCATACGTAAGCTCTTTCGTTTATCTTAAGGATGGCTTTGTATTCGGAACCTCCAACTTAGGGCTATTCACAATCGATGGGACACTTCTCAGAAACATGACGGAAGCAGGTGACATCCCCGAATACCGTGTACCAGAGGGGTACAATGCCACATACAATGAGGTATACTTATCTCTCTTAGACTCATCTCCTAACAACGAGAAGCTATTAGCAGGGGTTTTCCGATATGTCTACTTAGAATCAGGGGAATCATCGGAATACGTAAACAAGCTATACATTTTAACATACACCACTGTTCCAAAAGAAGCACTAATACCCATTGAACAACCTGATGTATCCGAGCCCGTGACAGCATCATCTGTTGCAATATCCACGGCATCTGCGGTAGTAGTAACAGCAACAGTGGGAACGGTGGCAACTACTGCAGGGTCTGCAGGGGTATCTACGGCAGGTGCAGGTTCTGCTGCAGGTGCTACAACAGCGAGCGTGGGGGGAACCGTAAGTGCGAGTGTTGCAACTGGTTCCTTTGATGCTAACAGGTTATTCGGTAGGTATGGCAAGTATGGAACTAATCTGGGTAAGTATGCTCTCAAGTTGTTTAGAAGGAAAAAGAAGAAGGGTGAGGTGGAGGTTACATTCGAGAAGCCGTCATTGATCAAATTTATGGTTTATCTCGCGATTATTTCTGGCGCTATCACAGGAGTGTTCATGTTTCTCAAACAGGGTATCCTAAGTGAGTTAATGGTAGCCTTGTCCACTCTACTTACTGGTATAGGGTTTACTTTCGGCGGTTTCGGTTTACTCACTGGTTACCTTTTCATAAGGGGTATCAAAGTTGGTGTTTTACCTAGAGCGACTACTTTTGTTAAATTATCACTTATTGCCTCTGTTATTGGAGGCGCTTACGGTATCATCACTTCTGGATTAAAGCTAACGGGTGCATTCGGGTTAATAGTTATAGGCGTTGCAGTGTTATTGCTTGTTGTTGCTATTGCCTTCGCGTATGCTGCCTACATGATGACTCTAAATATTTATGGTGCTGGTGAAGAATAGGTTCTTTGAGTGCATTCTCTCAATATTTTTTCTTTTTTTATTTTGGGGTTATTTCTGCGAATACGGGTTCCCTGATTATTCTCTCGAAACCTTTCCAAGCTTCCTCTACAAGTTTATTGGTTAGATCCATTGATTCTATCATGTATCCTTGATAGATTCTTCTCACCGTGTCCTCTGATCTGTCGGCGTAGAAGTTTTTGAATTTCTCTCTTATGAATCTTAGGTAGTTCTTTTTTCCTTGTATAAGGTCGTCTGGTATTGAGTTTTCCCTTATATTATCCAGGATTTCTAGCACAGTTTGTTTGGCTAATTCCCTTTTTTTGCAGTCGTACCCCTCTATAACCATATTCATGTACCCTGTATCCATTATGAAGTCATGGACTATTCCAAAACTGTAGCCAATACCTCTTTTCTCTCTAAGTTCCTCGAATAATATGTTGTATGAGCCAGCGACAAGAATGTTCTCGAGCATAATCACTTCTAGTAACTCGCTAGGTTTAACCCTCCAAGCAGTAGCCATATAGCATTGTTCCCCTGTCTCCATTTTTTCAATGATATTCTCTGGCTTTCCTATGGAGGGCTTCTTCTTGGGGTAATCTCCCCTGGGGATCAGCTCGAAAACTTCTCTTACTTTTTCTAAGTGTTCATTTTTGATGTTTCCTATTAGGACGACTTTCATGTTTCTGCTTTTGAATATTTCACTTTTGTATTCAACAAGGTCATCAATTTCTAAGCGGGAAACTGTTTCTTTAAATCCAGATATGGGTTCGCCTAGATCGCTTTCCCCAAATAACGCCCTCAATCCTAGTTGGTAAATTCTGGAGGCTGGATCATTTAGACTGTTTTCGATTTCAGTTAAAACAACGCTTTTTTCATTCGTGAACTCATCTCTTCTGAAACTATTGTTCGTTATCATACTCTCCACTACGTCTAGGATTCTGTTGAACTTGCTTGAAAGGGCTTCAAGGTATATGGTCATGGAATCCCAGTAGGTGGAACCGTTCCAATCGCCACCCGAAAACTCAATTATTCTATTCATTTCTTGGTAGGAATACCTCTGGTTTGATTTAAACAGCATGTGTTCTAATATGTGAGTGATACCCCTTTTTTCCTTGTCTTCGTATGCTGACCCAGAGCCTATGAGCACTGCTAACCCAAGGTTTTTGGTGTCGTGGCATTCCTTGTAATATACTTCTACGCCATTACTGAGTGTTAATTCTTTTAGCATTTATGGCACCAAGGATCGTTTCGATTTTTTGAACAATAAATTTGATGCATGAAGCGCTTTTCTACTTTTCTTTGCGTGAAAGTATCGTTAAAAACTGTTTTGGATTTTTATTGTTATTAATTTTATGTTTCTTAACCTAATTTCACGGTGTCAAATCATGGACATTGACCTTGTGTTATTCGATTTGGATGGAACATTGGCGGTCCCTACAATAGGAACTAGGATTTTATCGTTGGTTGTCGAGGGTTACGCGGAGTACGTCTCAGAGAGAACAGGTAAAGACAAGAACATTGTAGAAAGGGCTGTCATAAGGAGTTTAAAGGAGTTACGTGTTGGTGTTCCCGGAAATAAAACGATTGATTGGGTGTTCTTAGAGAGAATAGCGTCGAAAATTGATTTCGATCCTAAGGATCTGTATAGTGTAACTGAGGATTTCTACGCAGAATATTTTCCAAGATATAGAGACTACTATGAACCCGCTCCAAATGCAAGAAAAACGTTGTTGGAATTGAGGAAAATGGGTCTAAAGGTTGGTATAGCGACGGATCCAATCGTTTTCATGGAAGGTGTAAAACAAAGACTTAATTGGGTTAACATAGATGATATTGATTACTGTGTCGTGACCGCGGCTCAAAACTCTCATTACGTAAAGCCTCATCTAGAATATTACGAGGAGACTATTAGCAAATGTAATTCAACTCCAGAAAAGACTTTGATGGTTGGTAACACATATGAGTTCGACATTAGACCCATGTTAAAGCTAGGTGGGAAAGCATTGTATATCTCATTTGAACCAGATGACATTATGGGCGGTGAATTGAGGATCGGGGACTTAATGGATATTATTGATTACTTAAGGAAGAACTAATTCTCCTTATATTCCCTATTTAAATATGATGATATATACAAATCTGTATTTCCCACTCTAACTTTGCTTGAATCAAGTTTCCGTTACAAAAAACTTTTGAACATTTTCCAAAAAGTTAATGTTTTATATTTGATGTTTAAGTATTGTGAATTAAAAGAACAAATTACCGGATATCTTTATAAAAGAACTAGTTGTAAATTTTTTGTCTTTAGATATTGTGAAACGCCTTACAGTTAAAACTTGAGGTTTTACAATATGATAACAGTAATGCATGATGGGATAAACATCTCTAGGATATTCACATCACTAATAAACAAACTATCAGATACAGAGGTTACAGTAGTACACGTACAGTCAGGAGACTTCAAAGAAAACGGTTTAATATGCTCAATTGGATTGCCCAATCTAGTTAGAAAGCTGACAAATAGACCAATAAGGAACGACGCTGTTTTTTCAAAATATCTAAAAGGACTAGATCTAATCAAAGAGGATATCCCTGATTTTGACTTATCCCTCTGGATTGCTGAAACTTTATGGATTTACCAACAAAGGTCTCTTTGGGACTTCTATTCAAGTCTCACCGAGAAACTTAAGTTAAAGAAGCCCCTCGTACCATTAATAAAAGATATCCCGAACACAATAATTAGAGTCTCTGAAGTCGAAGGCGACCTTAATACAATGGAATTCTTACAGCTAAAGAGAATTGGAGAGATAAAAGAAATTGTGTTTAATAATAAAGAAAAGTTTGAGCTCGAAAACGAAACAAAAAACATAATACAAAACAGTGACTTGTTAATACTGTTTCAACTTTCACCCCTATCAATGTATTTCCTTGGATTTATCGACGCACTTAAAGCCATCACCGAGTCCCACAAGGGACACATAATATATATTCTCCCACACGAACTTTCACTTCCAGATAGAAAAATCTTAGAGAAATTCTTCAAGAATGATAAAATTAACGGATTAATAGAGACGCTAGAAGGTCTAGTTGACATAATCATATTTGATAAAAACTACTACAATCTAATAGGAAATCTTCAAGATTTAGACATGACAATGTTCCCCATATCATTCGAAGAAGAAAAAACAAGTGACATACAAAAATCTATAGAAGAATTAATAAGAATTATAAACAGCTTAATTAAAACTTAGATCCTCTAATTTGTAGAGTTAATTTCCAATTCTCAAGGAG
>JAGSHR010000149.1 GCA_029855985.1 Candidatus Njordarchaeota archaeon | reverse complement strand
TCCCCTTGTAGTTCACTTATCTTCCTCTCTATTCTGTGTTGAGTGGAATTAAGCTCTGAAACTTGAAACTTTGTACTGTGAATGCTGGATGATATGGTAAAAGGTGTTAACAAAAAAAGCAAAATCATGAGTACGGCAATCTTCTTTTTCAATAACATAGACGAGTTTAGAAAAGTTTTTTGTTGCATTGTATCACCATGCTGTGAAATAGGTAATCCGACTATTGGACACATTGAGGATATCAAGATTAAAATATAGTTAAAAAACGTGAATGTTCCAGATAATACAGAAAAATAGTTTTAATTATATAAATCCCTATTAGCGTTGATTATTAATTTACCATACATTAGACACATTAAGAACTTCTTCTAACATAATATTTAACCGCAAAATTGATTAAAAGAACCACGATCATCAAAATCAGAGCGGCTCCCCAAGCCTTGATATGCCAATCATCATACGGTGAAATAGCATAAATAAAGATAATCAAGGGTAATGCACTAACCGGTTCATAGATCGTTGAAAAGTGATGGGGGCTCCCAAACGCAGTAAACAGTAATGGAGCAGCTTCCCCTATTATCCTTGCGGTAGCTAATAAAACACCCGCCACGATTCTCGGTCTAGCCGCCCCGACAACCAAATACCAAGTAACTTTCCACTTGGGGAGCCCTAGAGCCAAACCTGCTTCCCTTATTTCATTTGGCACACTCCTTATTGCTTCTTCGGCTGTTCGAGTCATATAGGGGATTGCGAGGAGGCTGAGAGCGAATGCTCCGGATATTGCTGAGAAACCGTAAACAACAACTATTAGTGAGTATGCTAATAGGCCTGCCACTATGGAGGGTAATCCTGAGAGAGTATTAATTATGTCTCTGATGATATCAACGTGGTGTCCTTTCCCATATTCTGTGAGATATATTCCGGCGAGGAGGCTTGGAGGGAAACTTATAAGGAGTGTTAAAAACACTAATACGGCGGTCCCCTCAAGAGCATTTACTATACCACCTTTCTCGCTTCCAGGTGGGCCTGGTAAAGATAAGAGGAAATCAAGGTTTATCGCTTGTATGCCATTTATAACTACTGTGTAGATAATGTGAGCTAAGGGTATAATCATGATAAATAATGCTATGAGGGAAACCACGGTGAATGCTTTATCTTTTAGTTTACGCATTGATGTTTTCATCCTTCAAGCCTCCTTAATATTAATCCCCCAAGATAGTTAACGAGGAGAGAGATTAGGAGTAGAATTAGGCCCAAGGCTATGAGTGAGGAAACATATAAGGGACTTGTCGCCTCAAGGAATTCATTTGCTATCACAGAAGCCATCGTATAACCAGGGGCTAAAAGTGATAATGTTATATTGGGTTTATTTCCTATTACCATCGTGACTGCCAGGGTTTCCCCAATAGCCCGTCCATAAGCTAATATCATACCTGCAAGCAGACTAGACTTTATGTTTGGAAGAATCACGTATCTCACTGCTTCGTATCTAGTTGCGCCTAGAGCATAAATAGCTTCTTTTAAGTCCCTAGAAACATACTTGAACGCTTCATTGTAGATTGATGTGGCGATTGGGGTTATCATGAATATTAACACTAATACAGCGGCCAGAAAGCTGAAACCATATGTGCGACCCTGAAACAAAGGTATGAATGATAGGGGTGCCAGTATTGGTGCAACCAAGTTCCTTATCAATGGAACGAGGTAGAAAATGCCCCAAAGCCCTATCACAACACTTGGTATGGCCGCTATTAGATCAATAACGGAGGAGAGGAATTCCGATATTTGTTTTGGTAAAACTTCGTTTAATACAACAGCTATACCAATGCTTATCGGGAAAGCTATAACGATAGCGAGGGTGGATGTGAATAGCGTACCAAAAATAAATGGAAGCGCACCAAAAACATTGTGAACAGGGTCCCAGCGTTCGCCTATAATAAAATTGAAACCGAATTTGCTAAAAGCGTCAATGGAGCCCAATGCTAATTCATAAAACAGTAATGCAACAAGAACAACAAGGAAAAGTGCCGAAGTAAAAGCAAGGTAACCCAACCAGTCTTCGAATCTCAATTTGATTATTAATTTTCGTCTCATCATGATCCACTCTCATATTAGATAAAAGAATTGTAGACGCGGTTTTCTATTTCCTCCAAAAGAGTGAAAACACATTGTTCAATGCTACTAGAGATAACTTTATTGCGAAGAGTATAACTAATTGTAAGCGAGAGAGTGTTTGGGTTTCCTATTTTGTTTATCGCTTCAAGATTCTTGTTAATGATGGGTTCAGGCAGTGGGGCATAGTGGAGGGACTCCGAAAACAGTTGTCCATTTGTAGTTATCCAGGTTAACCAAAGTTTAAGAGCTTTAGCTTTATTCACCGAGGGTTGATTTAAATATACGAGTACGTAAACGAAACTTGAAAGTGGGTAGGCTAAGGGGTCATCTTGATTAACAATGGAAACGTTTTCCCATGAGGAAGTTGAATCTGGTAGGTAATCAAATGCGCTTCTAGCAGCCGCTGATATCGTAGTTGAATTTGCTTCAACAATATTTCCAGCTTTATTCTTCAAAAGAGCATAGGGGATGTCATTCTGTAGAGCATAAGTTAGTTCAATGTATCCAATTGAGTAAGGGTTTTGTAGGATTGCCCCAGTTACCCCCTCGTTACCTTTAGCCGCGATTCCTCTATCTCCCACTCTCGCAGGGAAATCAAAAATCTTAGTTTTACCTATTGTTTTCGCCCATTCATCATTCACGTGGGATAAATAATCTGTGAACATGTAAGTTGTTCCACTGCCATCAGAACGTTTTACCACTATTATTTCATTGTCGGGCAGGGATAATTCTGGGTTTAGTTCTTTTATTGCAGGATCATTCCACTTAGATATTTCTCCGAGGTATATTTTCGCAATAATTTCTCCAGACAGTACCAATCTTCCATTAAGCT
>JAGSHR010000087.1 GCA_029855985.1 Candidatus Njordarchaeota archaeon | reverse complement strand
TTTTTCATCCATATTTGGGTTATGTAAGTGCTAATTTTGATACTAATGATTAGCAGAAAGTATGGGGTGGCGAAGAAAATCAATAATAGTGCTCCTATGTAGAGTATGTATCCGATGTTACTCCTTAGTTCCATGAAGGAAATATTTTTCTTCATCATATCGTTGAGAGCTTTCTTTACGGCGTAATATACGGTTAGGAAGAAACCGCTTGTTGAAGGTATTAACCAGAAATAATTGGTACTTATCTTTCCAAAGAGCATCATTATGATGGGTAGGGAGGTCGTAACGTATAGTACGTAGGATAGTGTCATTACTAAGCTTTTAACCTTTAGGATGTCTTCTGTTCTAATTGGTAGTGTAAAAAGGTAGGCTAAGCCCTCTCCCTCTGCTACTAGCATATTGGGAGCCATAAATATTAACAAGGGAACAATCATTGTTACTGTTGATGACAAGAAGGTGCTCCCAAGCCCTATTGCAATATACATTATGGAATACAAGATGAACATTATTGGACCAAACATGAACACGATGGCTGCGTTGGGATTTCTAAAAATTATCTTGAATTCTTTTCTTATTAAACCACCAAAATACGTGGAACTTGGATTGAGACTAATTTCTTTATGTTTTGTTTCCGATTCCTTTGTGAGCTTACTGGAGAAAATTGATCTAGGTATCGTGGTTAAGGTTCTCTTCGCTACGAATAGTATCCCGATAGTAGTGAAGATAGTGCTTATTAAAGGGACTAACGCATTGTTTAGCATCCAGGGTTCGTATGAAGCTATGAGAACCACGTAGGCATAGGATATAGGTGGCACTGATAATACAATCTCTTTGAAGACAGGATCTAGTGAGAGAATAATTTTTGATAGAGGCTCTATGTATTGAATTAGCATATTAGGTAACACATAGATGACTGAGAAGGAGAAAGTGTAGCCCACTAGAAGTAAAATCTTCGCTATCGATCTGGACAACTTTACCTCTGGTTTCATTATGCTTTTCGAGAGTTTCGAACCTGTCACTGTAAGTATAGTTACTGTCAGTATGATCGCAATAACGGTTGTAGAGAGAACAAGTAGGCTTAATAATACGTTGCGAGTCAATAAAATAAAAGCAACAAACGAGAAAATGATGGTAGCGATTATTGGAATGTCAAATATCCTAAAGAGCGTAAGATAAACCACAATGGATAACTCAGTCACCGATAAATTAAGTACCATAAGGGGCTCATAAAGTTTATCAGATAACACTATAGATGCTTGCAACACAGAGACAAGGAAAAGAATAAATACAGATAAAATCCAAAAAGCGGATATAGACAATGTGCTCTCCATGATCCCCACTAGCCCACCAATAGGCATTTTATCTGCTGTGATGAAAGCAGCCTCAAGAGCGAACACCCCAATTGGAAACGCCAAGAATATTTTAAGGAACGAGTACGTACCCGCTTTTTTAATTACTTTTTCAACGGACTCTCTATCGCTAGTAACCCCAATGTTTTGAATGAGAAGGGATCTAAATATCAGTTCACTATAGGTTACCTTAGCTATCCGCCAAAGCTCCCTAATGGTTCTTGTTTTCATCTCCTAGAACCCCCTTTAGTTCTTCTAGCATGTGTTTAATCTCTTCTTTTTCCCTAGTTAACTCTAGGAAAACCTCTTCTAGCGTCTTATTTTCTCCTCCAGTCATCTCGATTAATTCGTTCATAGTGCCTTGAGCCAATATTTTTCCCTCGTGAATTATAGCGATCCTATCACAAATGGAAGCCGCAATGTCCATTATGTGCGTAGAAAAAATAACGGATCCCCCGTTCTCAACGTGCATACGAATAAGCTCCTTAAACAGTTTAGCGGACTTAGCGTCTAACCCCTTTATTGGTTCATCTAAAATCAAGATCTCTGGTCTGTGAACGAGAGCTGCAATTATGGCTACCTTCTGCTTATTTCCCTGTGAGAGTGTTGCAATGGGTTGATCCCAATACTTATCGAGACCAAACGATTTACTAAGAGTCTTAGCTAACTCTATGGCTTCATTATTTAACCTTCTCACGGATATAACGAACTCTAGAAATTCCCTTGGAGTTAAAGAATTGTACAACATTACTTCCTCTGGAACGTAACCTACAACAGACTTAACATAGATCGGATCACTAACAGGAGATTTACCAAGAACTCTAACTGTTCCACCATCAGGTTCAAGCAATCCAACCAAAATCTTAATCGTTGTTGTTTTACCAGCCCCATTCGGTCCAAGTAACCCGAAAATCTCACCCTTTCGAACCTTAAAACTCACCCCTTTTAAAGCTTGGAACTCCCCATAAAACTTAACAAGATCCTCAACCATCACGGTTACACTATCCAATACTGACACCTTCATTCCTTCAGGGTAGTTCTAGAAATGGTCGTTAAAAACCATAAATTATCCACTTTTCGCTAGATTTAAACAATATACAAGCTTCATTAACTAAGAATCAAGAAAGTATTAGTCCCATATTGTCCTGGCAACTTTTTTTATTTCTTCATCGTCAGTTATTATAGCCTCCGCTTTTTCTTGTAAATACGTTGCAACAACTATCCTGTCGTGTAATTCTGGTATACCTATTGTCGTCATCATTCTCCAAGATTTTATCGTCAATGAGCTATGTTTCACGTTTTCAGACTGTTCAATAACATCGAGGAGTAAATCTATTGATTCTATTGGGGGAGCTATACTGAAAACGTCTCTCTGCTTTAATATTGTATAGATAAATTCACCTATACATATGTCTGGTATGATGAGTAGAGCTTCATTAGCTTCGACTTCTTTAAAGACCGTATTTGCCCCTTTAGGCAATTTGTCAACTACATATGCTAAAAGGGCCACGGTATCTGCAACATATTTCTTCAAAGCTTCCAATCCTCCCTCAACTCCTTTAGCGTCTTTAATGCTCTCTCGTAGTCGATTTTATTGGCCAATATCCCCCTGAGCTCACTTAAATTTGCTTTTCTTTTCTTTTTGATCAATATTCCATCCTCAACAACAAGTATTATAACCTCGTCACCCTCCTTCAATTTCAACTTTTCCCTGACTTTTTTGGGTATGACTATCTGCCCCTTTGAACTTATCTTACTTTTATACAAACTTTCTCACCAAAAATCAAACTTCAAGAATTTTAATTGGTAAAATGGAAATTTAAGTATAACTACAACATTTTCATTTTGAAGCCTCTTATTGAATTATCTGGGATCGATTAATCTGCTTCAAACCTATTTCTCAATGATTTTATTTTTCTTCGTGAGTAGCCACTGTAAACTGTTAGAGCTAACCCAATTAGGTATAATGTGGCTAGGATGATCTCTATGTAGAAGAGTGCTGGTTGGATGAGTTCTTTTTTGAATATCCATATTGCGATTACTATGCTGGCGAAGAAGAGGGACGCGATTTGAGAGTTTACTCCTGCATTGTACACTTTGTAGATCTTACGGAGCTTGCTCAAGATGTTGCGGTTTGGCTTCTCCAAGATTTCAGTTGGTATTTCCTCGACGGAGCCCTTCTCGTTTATAACGTTTGATACCAGTTCCTTAAGTTCTCTTAATGCATTAGGATTATTTGTGTCTAGTAGAACGTAGACTTTCTTTTTTCTCCTCATTTTCCATGCTTCTCCGAGAGTGAACACTGAGGATATTAACAATACAATAGGGTATAGTACAATGTACATGAAAATGTACGTGAAGAATATTACAATGAATAGGGAGATGGCTAATAGAACTAATCCTATCACGTCTCCTCCGCTGAAATCAATGTAGCCGATATCAATGAATTCTAATCCCGAAAAGGGACTTACATTTTCTACTTTAGTAACTATATCGTGTTTATCGAATAGTTTTTCATTCTTTATTCCCCTAACTGTTAAGGGTATCTCCCCCTTAAACCCTTTGACCTCGAAATCTAAACCTGTGTCTTCCAAGTAAAGTGTTACCTTTTTGCCAACCAGTAGATCCATTAGTTTTTTGAGTTCATTGTCTCTTACAACAATTTTTTTACCCAAGCTTGGACTAGTTTTTAGGACCCCCGCCTTCTTATCAAAGCTTTTAATGAATAAGGACTCCTCAAAGGTCATACTGGGTCCCTAGAAAGAATCAAATTATATGAGTTTGATTCAACAATCTCTAAGAATCATTATTGTTTAATATAATACTAAAAAATAAAAATTTAATGAAAATAGGCTAAGGAGAACTCTCTCAAATTCTAAATTGGTAGTCTCCGTTGTCTTCACAACCTTTTTTATAATCTTAAGTCCCTTTTATAACTCTCATTGTTATCCTCTCTAACGATTCATTTAAAGCATTTATGGGTTTCGAGGTTAGTGGAAATATTTACGTATAGCTTCAAAATCCTCTTTACTTAATCTCCACCCCATAGCCCCCGCGTTTTCCTCTAGATGTTCAAACTTTCCCGCTTTGGGTATTGTGATAACGCTTGGTATTGAAATTATCCAGTTTAGTGCTACTTGAGCAGCAGTTTTCCCATATTTTTCTCCGATTTTTTTTAAGTACTCGTTTCTTGCAAGAGTTCCCTTGCCCAATGGCGAGTAAGCTGTGTATGTTATTCCCTCTTTTTGACAATATGGGATAACTGTTTTTTCGTCGCTTCTTGATAGTAAGCTGAATTGGTTTTGGACATTCACTATATCGTTTTTGCTGAGGTA
Organism: Candidatus Njordarchaeota archaeon; assembly: GCA_029855985.1. Next base: position 27,678 of record JAGSHR010000087.1, on the reverse strand, counting down.
ACTCCTAGCTTCTTCTATTAAACCTACGTCAAAGTTGCTAACTCCAATGTACCTGATTAAACCCATTTCAACGAGCTTTTCCATTGCCTTCATTGTTTCCTTTAAGGGAAATAATGGATTTGGCCAGTGAACTAAGTATAGGTCTATATAACTGGTATTTAACCGTTTCAAGCTTCTTTTCGCAGCTTTTATTACGTCATCGTAGGCTAAATTGGAACCTTTAACTTTCGTTGTTATGAATACTTCATCTCTTGGGAATTCCTTTATCGCTTTTCCCACGATTTCTTCGGAGTGCCCATCGCCGTAGAGTTCAGCCGTATCTATGTGCCACATTCCAAGCTCAATTGCTTTCCTGATTATTTTCACATAGTATTCGTCTTTGCTGTAGTCTGGCGTCATTCCTCCCCCGATCATCCAAGTCCCTAATCCAATTGCTGGCACTTTCTCTCCAGTTTTACCAAGGGGTTTAAGGTCGATTTCCTTTCTCATTTCAAAAACACCAAGTTTAACGAATCTTTTTGTATTCAGATTAAATTTTTAACGCACAGCTTATTGGTTATTTTGTTGATTTTCCATTCCCTATAAAAAGTTTGAAATTATTTTCAATATGTATATTATTGTATGGTTCTTGGATGGGAAACCTAGTTGAAGTTCAAACCTTAACGTTTGGGGGTTTAATACATGTCTCTTATTTTAAGCGCTCTATCAAAGAAGCCCTTCGCTGTAATCGGGCACCGTGGTGCAGCGGGTTTAGCCATGGAAAATACCTTGACAGCTATTGAAAAAGCTTTAGAATTGAAAGTCGAGATAATTGAGGTTGATTTACATAAAACCAAGGATAATGTGTTGGTATTGTTTCATGATGATGACCTTAAGAGAATCGCCGGACGCGACGATAAAATCTCCGACATAACATATGGAGTGCTTAAGAAGATTGATTTAAATGGTGATTACGTTCCTACTCTCGAGGAAGCAATCGAGTTAATAGATGGGAAAGCAGGCTTATATGTGGACGTGAAAGACCCTGCAGCGGCAAGGGATGCTTTGAAGTTAATTGAGAGAAAAGGTGCAGTTGATTGGGTTGCGTTTATCAGTTTTTACGATGATGTTCTCGCCTCGGTTAGAGAACTTAATAAAAACGTTGTTACAGGTTTGATTTATTTTAAGCCCCCCGGGAGAATATTTGATGCAAAAAAGCTTGGTGCAAAAATCGTTTTACCACGGTGGAACATAGCAACTGAAAAAGCGAATCTCACTGCTCACAAATTGAAGTTAAAGGTTTCAACTTGGACGGTAAATGATGTTAGTTTGGCCGTTAAGGTTGTTAAACGAGGTGTTGACGGTGTGGCTTCTGATTTTCCCGATAAATTAAAGAGACTTCAACGGGAATTTAAGTTCTAGTGAATGTTTGTTGTTGGTGTAAAAGAATGGTTGTTAAAATTGTTAGGATTGTTACAGGTTTGCTCAATGTTAACACTTATATTGTAATGGATGTTGACTCGGGAAAAACAATTATTATTGACCCAGGCGGGGATGAGGACACCATTTTATCTAAAATTGAAGAGCTAAATGCGCGAGTTATCGGTATTGTTGCAACCCATTTGCACTTTGATCATGTAGCTGGCGCTAAAAGTCTTCTTGATGAGTTGAATACAGATTTTATGTATTGCCCCTTAGAGGAACTAGTTGACCTTAAAACCCATTATTGGTTGGCCAGACTTCTCGGCTACAAGGAGATAAATATCCCGAGGGCAACAGTTTACCTCGATGACGGAGACAAAATTAAACTAGGAAAAACGGTGATAAATGTCATTTTAACCCCTGGACATACCCCAGGCAGTATTACATTGCTCGTAAATAACCATGCATTCGTGGGTGACCTAATATTTAGAGAGGGAATTGGTAGAACTGATTTTCCCGGAGGTGACTGGGATCAACTCGTTAAAAGTGTTAAGGAGAAAATATACACTTTACCGGATGAAACAGTGCTTCACCCAGGGCATGGTCCAGACACTACTGTTGGATATGAGAAAAAGAATAACCCATTCATAAAAGTATAACGTTTATGTTTATCCCATAAGCCTCCTGTGCTCCCTGTATATGCACCTATTCCATACGACTTCTAAACCGTGTTTCTTAGCATATTCTACCGCTTCTTTGTTGTAAATGCCGAGTTGCATCCAAATAACTTTAGCTCCTTTTTTAACCGCATCTTTTACTATTGGGTAAACTTGCTCGGAGGGCCTAAAAATATTAACGATGTCTATTTCTTCGGGGATATCCAGGAGCGATTTATATGATTTTAATCCGAGTATCTCTTCCGCGAATGGGTTAACGGGGTATACTCTGTATCCTTTTTCAATTAGGTATTTAGGAACCATGTGGGCGTCCTTTGATGGGTCTCGGGACATACCGACTACAGCAATTCTTTTCAATTTGAGAATTTCTAATATTTCTTTATCTGTTTTCCCATCGCTTGGGATCATATATAACAACTCTTTTCACAACTTTTATTTGGTTTTTCTATTAAACCTATCATGCGATCTTATTTCATATTAAGTCCCTATTGCTTTTTAATGAAATTATCTTTCAGATGGTCATGTGATACTCCTTTCGGGAGATTTTGTTCCTGTTGACACAATGATCAGTTTATTTTGAATTGGGAATGATCTTATTTTGAGCACTGGGGCGAATAATTTAAAGTTAGATTAGGTCATTTTGTTCAACTGGGAGTTCTCTCTAATCTTTCGTTTCCCAACGATTTTCTCAAAATATTTATACATTTTCCTTGTTTAGCGTCGACCTTAATCTTAAAAAAGCGTTATCGTTTAATAAAATAATGGTTAATTATGGTGAACATTTTGTTGTTTCGGAGGAAGGAGAAAAAACCTGTTGAGGATGAGGAAGAAGGCTTGGGACTAAAATCACCATCAGAGAAGAAAACTGTTGAGCGCTCTGTAAGTCGAACCGTGATGGAGGTATTAAATGTCAATGTATTAGAGAAACTCAGCTTGAATTTTAACGGCGGATTTAAGAGTGATGGAAGTGGGTTAATTGTCCTTGAGGCTAACATTAATACACCTGTCTACTCTGTTCAAATTGAGTTAGATAACATTGAAGGCACAAATATAAAGAAAAAAACCGTGTTCATCCCCTCCCTTTCACCAAACGAACAAGGTAAAATGAAGTGGAGTATGAACTACAAAATCCAACCTAAGGCTGCTAAAATATTAGAGGTTTCTAGGAATATTTCAACCCCAAATGGAGAGGAAGCCATTTTAATAACAGGTAAACCATCGGATGTCAAAATTTCGTTTACAGTGAGAAATACCTCAAACAAACACGTTTCCGTTACATTAACTCAACCTGTACCCCAAGGATCCAATTTAAAATCGCACAGTGAAAATGTGGGACTTTGGAGTATGAGTGGAAATAAGTTAGTTTGGGATAAAATTAAGCTTGCACCTGGTGAATCAGCCGAACTCGAAGCCATTCTTAGTATTACAGCAAACGAAACGAATTTTATAACAATCAACGATTTCTCTGGATCCTTCTCTGTAGATGAAGGAACCTTTAGTGGATTAAAAGTTACCAAGGTTGAAGGCAAATCCGATGTGAAACTAACCATAAATAAAAAACAGGACGCGGAGAACCCAGAGCAATGGGAAGTAACCTTCGAACTAGAAAACAAGAATAGTTACCCTGTACGCGCATTTTGCAACATAAAGATCGTAAACGGTAAAATTGAATCTGCAGGTCGTCTTTCAAGTAAATCGAATGTTGAAATTGACGAGACAAGCGTTAAAATAGCAGATCTCATGTTGGGTGGTTCTAGTAAGATTACCCTCGGTCCAATCATTGTCGTTGCGGATGACGTTCCTAGGTTCTCCGAAGAGGTATTTGGGATAGTGAAAGGAAAGTTCTCTTATTCTAGTAAGGGAGAATTCACAGGCTACAAGGCTGACTTGAAGGTTTTTAATGCACATTTAACCAAGAAGATTGAGATTATTCCTCCTAAAGAGTATGCTGAATTTCTAGGGGAAAACGATGTCCCAACGCTGGGTGACACAAAAATCAAGGTTGTAACTGAGGTGAATAACTCTGGTGCAGTCCCCATCGAGACGATAGAGTTAAGTGAATTCATTCCAAAGGGATTTTCTGCGCCACAAAACGTTTCAGTTAAAATAAGTGGAAAAACTGTGCCAGAGAGTAAGGTCTCATGGGAACTAGTTCCGTCAGAGAATATAGAAGAAGATAGACAACTTATTTTGCGTGTGAATGAGGGTCTTGGTAAGGGTAAATCCTTAATAGTTTCTTATACGTTGAATTCGGTTAAACCAGGGTTAAATAAGAAACCAATTAGTCTCGCATCTGAAGCAAAAGCGTTCATTAATGAAAATAGAGAACCGATTCTCTTGACGTTACCTCGCGGAGAGACTCCAGTTTTAGGTATTAAGAGATTGGCTTATAGTGTTAGAACCGAGAAGGAAGTTAAGCCCCTCGGTAGCGATGAGTTCATGGTTACGTTGGTAGTGGAAAACCAGAGCAATATTCCGGTCTTAAACTATAAGATTGAGACTAGTGTCACGAAATCTTTTCAGGTGTTAAGTGTTGACCCTGAGCCCAACAATAAGGTTGAGGGGAACAAGGGAGTTAAATTGGAGTGGTTGGTGAATATTGAACCAAGAGAAGTTAAGAAGATAACATATAGGGTGAAAGGGGTTGGAGATTATAGGATAGAGGATTTGAGAAAAACAGAAATGTGAATTTTATTTCTTTCTCTCTTTAATGATTTTTATCGAGTATATGTATGGGATTATTTGCTCAAATAACTGTTCATCGTTAACTAGCAACTGTACTTTTACGTAAGGGAACATTTTGAATCCGTTGGTAAAGTGCTCTGTTGCGATCCCGTTTTTCTCGTATTCTTCTAAGATCTGGTCGAATTCCGCTGTTCTCAAGATTTCCACTTCTTGGTCAAGGAGTATTTCCTTCATTGATCTTATGTCTTCTCTATCCGGTTTATAGTATATTGATGTTCCAACTTTTGGTATCTTAACTCCTATTTTTTCTTCTTTTCTCTTTTTTAGAGCTTTAGCGTTGAACTTTGTTTCCTTTGACCACTCTTCGGTGATTGTGATTATTTCGCTTCCAACCATGAAGATTCTGCCCGTCACCACTCGGATTACGATTTTGTCTTTGTTGTCCATGTCAGCATATTTCCCCAAAACTATCTTTATGGCGCTTGGGAACATGTCCTCTAGCTTGAAGTTCAATTTTAGGTTAGCTAGGTTCTCTAGAACCCTGTTGGTTTTACCCAGCTTAACAACTGATTTTATGTTTCCAAATCCGCATGTTTTTATGAGTTTCTGTGTTTCCATTTTCTCCTCCACTTTCTCCGTGTAGGAGTAGGGCGATATAATAACTAACTTGAGTGGTTTCTTTTTTAGGGTTGCTTCAATTATCGCTACATCCTTTCTGGTCTCAAAATAATAGCCATCCCCCTGTTTATCATAGAACATTTTCACAAAATCGATTAATTCATCATAGTAATTTTTGTTCTCCTCTGAAAACGGTGGAAACGCCACATTTGGATACCACGAGTGTTTGAATAACGGGATCTCCTTGCCCCCTATCTCTGTTAGAGCCTCTAACTGGTATTCGTGTATTATAAAAACATTCGCGATATCCCCCTCTTTTAGTTCCTTTGGTTTCGGTAGGGACACTGAAATGCTTGGGAGTATTAGGTAGGGAATTGCAATGTAGTTTATTTCTACCTTGTCTCCTGGTTGGTAATCATCATAGTCTTTTGGGAAAAAGGATGCCCTCCTTGCAGCAAAGAAACTATATTTTATTTTTGGGTTGCCTTTCTCGTCCTTGCCCACAACTCTCCCAATAACACCGTATCCTATGTACGTTATCTTAAAGATTACGGGAAGATACTCTAAGTCCAGTTTTTTCAGTAGTTTTTTGAAGTTGTTTTTGTGAAAGTGAATCGTTATGGTCGAGTTTGTCATTTCCCCAAATATGAAGTTTTTTGGGTACGAGTTTTCTATAACAAAGGCGTTAGCAATGAGCTTTGGGTTATTAGTTATTATCTCCTTAAACTTGTCCGCAATCATTAAAATCCCTCCTTTCGCTATCAAAAATCTCCAAAACCCATAATAATCATGTTTGTTTAGGGTCTGATCATAAGAGTAATTTCTTCTCTATTATCGTGGTGTTTAATTTTATATTAATTTTGGTTGTACTAGCTAAAACGGCAAAACACTCATCGAATATAAGCTATTTGACTGATTAAAGTGAACATATAAATTAATATATTTCAATTTATAGCAATAACAATCTTTTCAACTTGTTGTGTAAAAACTCGTTTATTTTCTCCGCTTCACCCCTATACTGTTTTGATAAGAAGTTATACCCAGATAATTCGAGATATCTTGCTGCATCTAGATATGCCAAAACCATTAAGCCTAATAGCATTAGCTCTTTGTATCGTCTAACCTCAAAGTCGAAAGATTTGGCGCTCTTTAATGCGAATTCTCGATCGAGGCGTGTAGAGAGGAAACCGTATATTACACCTGATAGAAGGGGATTTATAACCTCATCAGCGAATTTTTTTAACACATAGTGATCATAGTTCTTGGGTAGTTCTCTACTTTCATTTTCTATTTTTACATTAAAGCCTTCTCGAAACTGTTTTCTTGGTTTCAATTCCTCCAGATCCACTTGATAATTTATGTTAATTAACTCTTTTGGTTCCTCGAAGATTTTCGCCACATCCACAAATAAGGTAGAGGGCGAGCCCCTGTGTAAACCACTAGGACCCCAATAACCAAGAGTGCAGAGAAAGCTTGACATTTCTTTAACATATTCTTTTTTGCCAGCAAAAATAAGGTTTTCTACCATTCCATCAAACCAAACAGGCACAACTATACTGTTTTCATCGAGATTTGATAAGAGTTTTTTTAGTGAAGTTGGTTTTAGAAAGGGCGTATCTCCTGGAACTACAAGTATTGTTTCGTGCGTAGCGTGATTTGAGCTGCTTGCAATACCTAATAGTGGACCGCTACAAGAGCCCCTATCATCTACAACAAATTTTGTATCCACACTATCTTGATCGATTAATTCTAAGTATAATTTTCCTCTTTTGGGGTTTTTGGTTGAGATTATAACCTCATCGACGACTTCTGAGAGAACTTGATGAACCCTCTTTATTATGGGTGTTCCCTCTATTTCTATTGTTAGTTTGTCTTTCCAGTCGCTGCCTGTGCTTTGAAATCTTGATGCATTTCCTCCCGCTAATATTATGCCTGTAATTTTCATTTTGAAGCTCTCTTATAAAACTTTGGGAAAAACCAAGTGTTCTCAGATAAAACGATAATATAAAGTGTTAATATAAAAATGATGTATCTTTCACCTACAAGAATATTTTCTAGATCCGCCTCAAACAGTTGTGTTTTTTAATGCTTATTTTAATTCTCACAGAAACCTTTGCTTTTAGAATGCAAAATGGTGGAAACCCAATGGCCAATAGAAGGATTGCTTCAATTTCTCAAGAAATGATTTTGGATGAAATATTGTCCAACGACTTGATTGATGCTGTAACGTGTAAAATCTGTGGTAGAAGAAAGCTATTCAAGGTGAAAGGCACAGTTAAACCCATCTACATTGAAGTTGACCGCTCAACAGGCGAATTAAAATACCTGCTTCGCGAATGGAGAGTCCCAGGTATTTGCAATAATTGTCTGAGGGAGAGCATTAGGGAGTTAATTGAAGAAATGATCTATGAGGCGCCATTGATACCATTTAAAACAATAAAAATAAATGACAAGTTCGCAATCGTCGTTGGAAACAGAAAAATGCTCGAGTATGGGAATCAATCAGAGTTAGAAGTATTTCTTTACGGGCTGGAGGAACGATTATTAAGACTAACAACAATGTTAATCGAGAATTTCAAAACGTACCACAAGTTTGAGGACAGAATTAATGCTGTGAAATTAGGTAAGTACTATTGGGATAAAGTTTTGCTCATAAAAATTTTGAAGTCCGTTATCGATGAAGACATAACCTCAAAAAATAATGTCGAAAATGCAGAAGAACTAATTTCTTACTTTGCTTTCACAGAAGGACTTGAGTACAAACATGCAGTGGAGAATTACGATAAAAGGGGAATCATTGTGAACCTAAAATGGGATAAAGCAGTAATCAACAACGAAGCTCTAGGTTTGTTCTTGGGAAAAATCAATGGTGTTCGCGGTAAATTCACAAAAAAAGGCAACTACGTGACTAAATGTTGCGTTTATCGAGACGTCAACCGATGGTTCAATGTGTTCCAAGGTGGGAAGTTGGGTGTTAGCTTGAAATATGGAAGAAGATACCCTATATTGGTTTTACGGCACAAGATTGGTTCAATGGCATGGGTTCCCGTTAAAATCAAAAAATAATGTGAGATAATGTTTTAGTTTTTTTCTAACCATTTTTCTTGGAAGTCTTGTACACAAAGACTAGGGTTACAATTATTGCAATGCTGCCGATTAACATGGTGACCTCAATCCAGAACACGTAATCAGTGACGTTAACATTTGTGCATGAACCATAATAAACAATTACTTCAGCTGAAGCCATATTTCCAGCAAAATCATAGGCCTCCACCCTAATAGTGTTAACGCAGGAGTTTGACAATGTAATGTTAATAGTTTCTTCTGTACCCTCGTAGACGAGTTGCTCATTGAGGTAAACTTTTATTTTGCTAATACCAACGTTGTCTCTAACATTCAAAACTAGAGTTATATTTGTTGTGTTGAAATGGGAACCATTGATGGGCTCAAGGATAGTAATACTTGGAGTTATTGTGTCATTGAAGGCTTTTTCTAATGTTATTATGTCTCTTTCTACCTCTGTTAACATTGAGTTTCCTTCGATGTATTTTGTTTCATTCATATATTTGTCTATTTCATTTAACTGTTCAAATATCCTTGAAGTTAAGTTTAAGAGTTCGCTTGGTAATGTACTCACGTTTACATTGGACAATATCAACTCCAATTGATGGTAAGCCTTTAACAGTCTAAAGTCCCCGATTTCCCTCAACATGGTGTTCTTCCTAATGGTCGAGAAGTTCCATGAGGCTGGGTAATACCCCATAACATCGAACGCAAAATCACTAGCGTGACTTCCCCTTGAGAACGTGTGCATAGCCCCTACCGCGTGCCCCAACTCGTGAATGATAATCGAAGTAAATCCTTGTTTTGGGGAATCTAGGTTATCTCCCATTATTCTGTGAATGTCCATCATTATCATTATGTGTCCTTTTCCACCTAAACCAGTGAATTCTTTGCCATAAACATACATTGATGCGTTATACAAGATGAAAATCCAGCCGGTCAATGTTTTCTCAGCTTTATTTTGATCGAAATATTCGTCATTGTAGGACAATAGTGAACTAAATATCCCTATCCCATCATAGTAAACCCAACCGTTTGACTCATTTACTCTATATATATTATTGTTTAATATGTTAATGATCTGGGGGTAATCGTCTGCATCGTGGAATTCTATATTGATGTCTAAATTCATGTCACTATAAACGTCCTTAAATGCTCTCTCTATGTATTTTGGGTGAACGGTCCACTCAAGGCTCTCTGTGGGTATCACATCCGGTCGCAAATTTACAACCTTAATTTGGACTGACGCTGTTCGTGAGTAAAGTTCCCCACCAGCCAAGTTAACAGATAGAGCACTTGCAAAAAGGTCGTCTATTATGTCATTGAGCCAACCTATCAGATACGTGTTGAGATCCTTTAGGTCATTACTATCACTTAGATTTAACTTAGAGACAAAGTGATCCAGATCGTAGAAATAGCGGCCATATAGGGAATCATTGTAAATCCCTCCCCACCAAATCCTAGCCCATGTTAAGTACCAATTGTAAGCTGATGGGTCTATGAAGAATATTCTTGTTTTCGCGTTGAAGCCAGCGTAGGGGAATTTAACGTCTTTGTTCAAGTTGTTATCCCATTCTAGTCTCCAGAAGTCCCGTGTTCTGTTTGAATCGATGTTTTTCTCGTTTACAGTGAACCAGTGTTCTTTATTTAGAGCGTGGTTATCCATGTATGAGAGGTTTAAAACATATATGTAGAAAGTTCTCTTTGTGTCGCTTATGTTGGCTAGAAATTCTTCAAATTTAACCGCATCTATACTATAACCTGTTATGTTGTTCTCGAAAATCTTTCTTCTCACACCCAGTGTACCATTGTTAACGAGGTCAGCTTGTTCCTGGAGAACGGACTCTAAGAGGTCAGATGTGTTGTCTTGTTTCTTGTTTTGCTCTATGTATTCAATAATTGTTCTGTTCAACTCTGTGTTAGCAAATTCTAGAGTGTAATTTAAAACGTATTTTGCGCGTCCATAACCGTACTCCATATTGTTAAAGTATAGAAGCCTGCTTTTTATCATGTTGAGATCTATGAGTCTCTCCGCGAAATTCACGAAAACTATTTTTATTGGAACGGGGCGCACAATGTTATCCTTGAATGTAAATGTAAATGCTGGATTAATCTTTTGGTTTAAACATTTATTATTTGGGTGCATACTTTGGACTTGAGTTGTTAGGTTTACTGGCAACGCAATTATCGCGAGTATCATTATTGATAACAAAATACTCTTGTTCATTAATTTGCGCCTCCAAAACTTAGAGAAGGAATACGCTGGGTTTCAAAAATACTATACGAAAACTGGTTAAAAAAGACATTTTTATTAAAAATTTAAAGCAATGCTAGAGAAGTACATAGGAGGAGGTTTTCAATTTAATACAAATAGCACAGTTGAGAAGGAATTTTTTGCGGTGATGCAAATGACGAAAATATACTTAGCGTCAACTTCGCCCAGAAGAATTTCCTTGCTAAAAAATTTGGGTTTAAAATTCGAGGTGCTACAACCACTTTGGGAGACGAGAGTTTATTCCGAGAAGCCTGAGGAAATCGCCATGTTGACTGCTTTGGAGAAAGCGAGATCCGTTCAAGGTAACGTTGAAGAAGGCATCATTATCGCTGCGGACACAATAGTTGTCACAGAGGACAATGAAGTTTTATATAAACCAGAGGACGAGGAAGAAGCATATCTTCAACTTAGAAAATTGAGTGGCAAAACACATAGGGTTATCACAGGTTTAGCCATCAAAATAGTTGAGACATTAGAAGAATTCATGGATTTTGAGGTCACAAAGGTAAAGTTTAAGGAGTTGACAGATGATGAGATATGGTGCTACATTAAGACTGGTGAACCTTTGGATAAAGCGGGTTCTTATGGGATACAAGGTTACGCTAGTATCTTCATAGAAAGGATTGAAGGAGACTATTACAATGTGGTCGGATTGCCCCTTCACAAGCTTTACATGATGTTATCCAAAATAGTCGAGAACCCGATTAAGTTTTTTATGAATTGCCAAAAATAAGGAATAAAATTTAATTTTATTGTTTTTATAATCCCAAATAAGCTTTCTTAACGTGTTCATTACCAGCAAGTTCCTCTGGTTCACCCTCTAGAACTATTCTCCCCTCCTCTATTATATATCCCCTGTCCATTATTTCGAATACCATGTGGACGTGCTGCTCCGAGATCAGGACAGTTACACCGTCCTCGTTTATTTTCTTAACTATCTCGAACAGGTCTTCTACGAGTTTGGGAGCTAAACCTAGAGACGGCTCATCTAGAATTAGAATTGACGGGTTGGACATCAGCGCTCTACCTATAGCTAACATTTGTTGTTCTCCACCGCTTAATGTTCTTGCCATTTGGTTTTTCCTTTCTTTTAGCCTTGGGAATAATTGGAAAACCCATTCTAGCATTTCATCTTTCTTTTCCCTCGCTCTCTTAGGGTAAGAGCCCATTATTAGGTTTTCCATGACTGTCATGTATGGGAATAATCTGCGACCCTCTGGGACATAGGCGACTCCCATGTTAACAATCTCGTATGCTGGTTTTCCGTCGATTCTCTCGTTTCCCAAGTATATTTCTCCCTTATCTGGTTTTAGGAGGCCTACTATTGTCTTGAATGTTGTTGATTTTCCCGCTCCGTTAGGTCCTAGGTAACCGACGATTTCCCCTTTATTGACTTCGAAGCTAACTCCCCAAAGTGCTTTTAAATCCCCATATGATACGTGGAGGTTTTTCACTTTAAGCATTTTTCTTTACACCTCCTGCAAATCTTCCCAAATAGGCTTCAATTACACGTGGGTTGTTTGCCACTTCTTCGGGTGTTCCTTCCGCGATTTTCTCCCCATAGTCTAATACCACGATCCTCTCGCTTATGTTCATTATTGCTCTCATAACGTGCTCCACCATGATTATGGATATACCTCTCGAGTTTATTTTTCTGATTACTTCTAGCATTTCATCGGTTTCCTTTGGGTTTAAACCTGCTATTAACTCATCTAGTAATAGGATTTTTGGGTTTGTTGCTAATGCTCTAGCGAGTTCAACCTTTTTTCTATCTGTTAGGACAAGTTGGCTCGCGAATTTGTCTGCTTGATCAATTAACCCTATAAATTCGAGTGCTTTATAGGATTCCTCCACGGCTTCTTCGTACGTTAATACTTCTTCTCTTCCGTTTAGTGCTCCAACTAGGACGTTTTCAAGTACTGTTAAGCTGGGAAATATTTGAACTAATTGGAATGTTCTTGCGATACCCATTCTAGTTATTTTTCTTAGGGGCAACCCGGTAATATCTTTTCCCTCAAATGTCACTTTTCCTTTTGTTGGCTTGTAGTACCCAGTGATTATATTGAATAGCGTTGTTTTTCCCGCACCGTTTGGTCCGATTAACCCCAAGATTTCACCTTTGTAAAGGTGAATAGAGACACCTTTCAGTGCTTTTATTCCACCAAAGTACTTGTGTATGTCGTGTGTTTCCAAGATTACTTCCTTTCCTTTACTCATTCCCTCTCCTCCTCCTTTTTGGAGTATCTAGCTAGGCTTTCCCTCTCAACTAGCCCTTTTTCTTCCAAGTAACCCATTATCCCTTTCGGCAAGAATAAGACCACAAGGATGAATATTATACCGTATACAACAAGGTACATTAACTCTAGCTTCAATTTCATACCAAATATAACTATTGACATGCCAGCAAAAGCACCGATTAAAAGTTGTTTCAAAGGCACAAGTATCAATGCGCCTAAAACTGGTCCGAACACATTTCCAGCGCCTCCAAGCAATGTCATGATGATCATTTCAACACTTGTTTCCCCTCTGAACGCTTCTCCAGGAGTTATCTGATAGAAGTTTATCATAAGCAATCCCCCAGCTAAACCCGCTATAAACGCGGAAATTGCGAATGACAGTATCTTTGAATTTGTCACTTCGACACCGGATGCGCATGCTCCAGGGATACTCTCCTTTATTGCCCTTAATGATAGGCCTAGTCTACTGTATGATATGTAGTGCGCTGTTAGGAATGCAAATATTGAGAGCAATATTATTGCATAATAGTTGAGTGTTTCAACTCCTGGGATTTCACTTAGTATTTGCCCAATGTAGATTCCTTCCCCGCTACCAAAGGCAGGCATGTTGAGGAATATGTTTTTGACCGCTTCGTTTACCGCTAGCATTGTAACTGCAAAGTATGCCCCCCTTAGTCTTAACGTTGGTATCCCAATGAGCACCGCAAATATTGCTGCGAATATGCCCCCCAAAAGCACTCCAACCCAGATGTTTAAGTGATACCAAATATAGAATAGCCCAACGGTGTATGCTCCAATGCCAACGAAAACAACGTGACCAAAATCTACCTCACCACCGTAACCCCCTATTATGTTCCAACTCTCAGCAACTGTTATGTAAAAGAAAACGAACCAGAGTATCTCCATGTAGTACCCCGTTCCAGGTATCATTGGCAGCAACATTGATACAACTAAAAGGATTATCCCTAAAATGCCTGTTGGCTTCTTTAACATATTTATGATTGCCTTGAAACCTGGACCTCTGAGGAGTTCGTCCAATATACCGCTTATATACTCTTGGATCAATTTTATTGGGTCCACATTTTCTTTCTTTAACCATTTCATTCGGTCACCCTCCCGAATAATCCTCTAGGTCTGAGCACTAACACTATGATCATAATTATAAAGCCAACTGCAGGTTCTAAACCAGATTTTATTAAGGTTGTTCCCGCTCTAAACAGACCAACAATTATGGCGCCAACCAATGCACCCGGAATGGACCCTAAGCCCCCTAGAATTGTAATCGCGAAGCTTAAGCCCATGTAAATTGCCCCATCATAGGGTGTGAAAGTGTATAGTGTCGCTAAAATCCCACCAGCTATACCGGCCGAGAAAGCACTTATCCCCATTGTTAATACGTAGATTTTCTCCTCATCGATCCCCATTAACAATGCGGCTTCCCTATCTTGGGCTACTGCTAAAATGGCTTTGCCTAGATACGTGTTATTCAAAAAGAAGCTTATCGCAAATATCAACAAGATTGATATTATCGCTGCCATCAAATCTGCCAAGCTAAATACTATTGGACCGATCATTATTGGTGTATCTCTATACACGTTGTTTAATGTTCTAAAGTCGGCAGTAAAGAACATTATCATCAATGCAACCAACGTTAGAGAGACGCCAAATGTTATTATTAGGGTTATAAGTTCTGGTTGATCTCTTATCCTATTATAAAGAAAGTACTGAATCCCCATCCCAATAATAGCCATGACTATACCTGCAACGAAAGCAGCCAAGTAAGGATCCACTCCAGAGCCTGTCGCAAGAAAGTAAGTTATGAATGCACCTAGCATTACGAATTCTCCGTGCGCTATGTTGATGATTCTTGTCACTCCCCAAATTATGGTTAAGCCTAGAGCTATTAGAGCGAACAACGTTCCAGTCAGTATTCCATTAATTATTAACTGGATTATTAGGGTGGTACTTATTCCATCCATATTAACACCAAAAACTATTATTAGCCATGAAAAAATCTATAATTATTTTAAAGAAATAGCCATGCTTTTTAAAAAAATAAAGTATATAACGTGTTTTGTTTTAAAAATATGTGATTATTTAAGGAATTTTATGCCCCCTTCCTCTTGAACACAAAGTATACAACTGCAAGTATCACAATGACAGCTATGACGCCACCAACAAGCATTGGATCAATAGATACTGCTCCACCAGTCTCCCATGGTATTGGGAACACTGGATCATGTGTCTTGTATGAGTTTGGATAAACTGTCTCAATGTTACCATTGATAATTTGAACCATGTATCCTGATCCACCAATTACTCCTGTTTCTGTGAATCTTACTCTACCCCAGATCGTCTTTATATCCAAGCTCCTAAGAGCATCCCTTACAGCTGTATGATTGGTGAACGTTCCAGCAGCCTCTATTGCCGCTTTTGCTACTTGTACTGCCGCGTATGCTCCCGCCGCGTGGTAAGCGGGCATTTCATGATATGTTTCATTGTATTCTTGGACGAACTGTGTGATACCTGGAGCTTCGCTTTCCGGTAGGTTTGTGACCCATTGAGCGAATCCCATTACGTATTCAGCCTTTTTACCTAATTCCTCTACGAATTTTGGTTCTGGAACTCCCACTGTTCCATAGATTATCTTTGGTCTTAGACCCTTTGTGTAGATTGCGTCTACAACTGCTTTACTATCCGCGTAGTGTCCAATTGCTAATATTATGTCGGCTCCTCCTTGCGCTCTTAGCGTGTCAACTTGGCTGGGTATGTCCGTTAGTGATCCACTTGTGTGGTTATATACACCAACTAGGTTTAAACCAGCATTGTGTATGTATTTTAGGGCACCAGCGTATACTGATTCTGGGAATGCGCTTAGTTCAAGGAATATTGCTACTGATTCTACTTCATTTATTTTTCCTGAAACATTCAACCATTCGAATAATGGTTGTGTGTAGGTTGATGCTACTCTGTAGAGACCAAAAACATATGTGTAACCTTGCTGGTAGATTTTATCGGATGCTCCACCAGCCTGAATGAGGGGTATTCCCTTCTCCTCTGCTACTGGTGCAACACTTAATACTATTGAGCTACTGTATGGTCCTAGGAGCAAATCCACTTTGTCTTGATCAATTAGCTTACTGTAAAGCTGTGCAGCTTGTGTTTTATCGCTTCCATCATCATAGTAAACTAGTGTAAAGTTGTATCTTTTTCCATCGACTATTACTCCACCATTCTCATTTATGTCCTTTATAGCAAGTAGATACCCATTTAATATTCTTTGACCCTCAGTAGCAAATTTCCCTGTTAATGAAACTGTTGCCCCAAGCTTTATTTCGCCACCATATGGATATTCTTCGAATGGCGTTTTATTTTTGTGACTAACTGGTTTAACCGCATAAGCGGGAGCCGCGACAGTTGATAGAACCAATACTAGAAGTATAGATATGCCCAACAATGCTACGAAGTTAATTTTTTTCATATATAAACACCTTATACTTTTAAAAAATTTTAAGTAAGCTATATCTGTTTATACAATTTAAAATTTATAAGTTTTAGCTTTATATTAAAGTAACTTTAAAATTAAAGTATAAATCGAAAAAATTTGGAAATATTTCAGTAATCATACATATGAACAAAATAAACAGAAATACGTAGACACCTCTAAAAACCTACTACAGATTGACTTTGGAATTATTTAAATTTCATTTAACTCAATTTCTTATATTTAGGAATAATGGGCATAACGCTAATTTCTCTTCATCTTTAGATGCAAAATAATAAATTTCAACTAATGTTTCTAGTTATATTGATGAACACTAAATTCTCGAGGTCTTTTTGATGGTAGACCCCCTAGACATGGTCAAGAGAAGATCAATCGAGGTAATAAAAGGAGATGAACTACACACTGCAAACTGGCAGATAGAAGGAATACTAAGAATGCTCTTCAACGTTCTAGACCCCAACGTTGCGAGGGACCCCCAAAACCTCATTGTTTATGGTGGAACAGGAAAAGCCGCAAGAAACTGGGAAGCCCTAGAAGTAATCGTTGAAACATTAATGTCAATGGATCCCGATGACACCCTCCTTATACAGAGCGGCAAACCGGTAGGTGTCTTTAAAACCCACGAATATGTACCTAGAATGCTCATGTCTAACAGCGTGCTCGTACCAAAATGGGCAGATTGGAGCTACTTTCTTGAACTAGAGCAAAAAGGATTAATAATGTACGGGCAAATGACCGCTGGATCATGGGCTTATATTGGAACACAGGGCATACTACAAGGAACATACGAAACGCTAGCAGCTGCAGCTGACAAACACTTTGGGGGAACACTAAAAGGAAGATTCGTTCTAACCGCAGGTCTTGGGGAGATGGGTGGAGCACAACCCCTTGCAATAACTATGAATGATGGAGTTGGATTAATAGTTGAAATCAGAAAGGAAGCAATCGAAAGAAGACTAAAAACAAAATACCTAATGGAGTGGACCGAAGACCTTGATGAAGCATTAGAAATGGTTCAAAACGCATTAAAGGACAAAGAACCCCTAAGCGTTGGTTTGCTTGGGAACGCTGCCGAAGTTTACCCAGAATTGTTAAAGAGAGGAATAATCCCCGACATCGTTACTGATCAAACCGCGGCTCACGACCCATTAAGGGGATATTACCCGGCGGGATTAACCAGAGAGGAAGCTGATGAATTAAGGGTAAATGACCCCGATAAATATGTTGAACTATCACTAAAAAGCATGGTTGAGCACGTAAAAGCAATGGTTGGCTTCATGAAGAAGGGATCAGTGGTATTCGAGTATGGTAACGGTATTCGCTATAACGCAAAACAAGCTGGTTATGATCAAGCCTTCGCATTTGAGGGATTCGTGCCCCTCTACGTGAGGGAGTTATTCCAGGAGGGCAGGGGACCCTTCAGATGGACCAGTTTAGTGGGTGACCCAGAAGACATCTACACAATTGACGAAATCATAATCAAGGAATTCAGCTACAACAAAGGCTTAGTAAGATGGATAAGAAAAGCAAAAGAACAAGTTCAATTCCAAGGATTACCTGCAAGAGTTTGCTGGCTGGGATATGGAGAAAGAGCAAAACTCGGTAAAATAATGAATGACCTAGTGAGGGAAGGAAAGCTAAGCGGACCAATATGGATCGGTAGAGATCACCTAGACGCTGGATCTGTTGCGTCACCTACACGCGAAACAGAAGGCATGAAGGATGGATCTGACGCTATTGGTGATTGGCCAGTATTGAACTATGCTTTGAACGCTATTGCTGGTGCAACGTGGGTTGCCTTCCATCATGGTGGTGGCGTCGGTATTGGTCTCGCTTTGCATGCAGGTTTTGGGTTAGTTGCTGATGGTACTAAAGAAATGGAGAAGAGAATTGTTACGATGCTAACAACTGACCCTGGGATGGGAATAATAAGGCATCTTGATGCTGGATACGAGAAATCAAGGAAGATTGCTAGAGAGAAAAAGGTTTGGTATCCCATGGATAAGGAGACTTGGCCAGATTATGCAAAGGAGAATTATGAGAAAAGGACGGGTAGGAAATTCCAGTAAACAAGTGAAGGTGTTTTTTGATAATACTTGTGTAATACAATATTATTTTATATTTTATTTAACGACTTTTTCTCAAAAATTTTTTGAAAGACACAATTAGTTTTTTAGGGTGTTTGACCGTTGAGAAAACCATATTGGAGAAAAATCCTCCTAATTAATTTGAAAAACAGGAAACATGAAGCCATGAATCTTAGCGAAGAGCTTTATAGAAAGTTTATCGGCGGTTCAGGGTTAGGAGCATATCTACTATTAAAATATACTGACGCGAACTTTGACGCGTTTTCGCCAGAAAACCCCCTTATTTTCATAACTGGTCCCCTAACTGGAACTATTACTCCTTCATCGGGTAGGCACTCTGTGGTGTCAAGATCCCCACTAACAAGTTTTTATGGTGAATCAAGTAGCGGGGGGTACTGGGGTACTTACCTCAAAAAGGCTGGTTATGATGGCATTGTGGTTACTGGTAAATCAGATAAGCCAGTTTACCTTTACGTTGATGAGGAAACTGTCGATATACTTGATGCAAGTGAATTGTGGGGACTCAATTTTTACGATACACAAAAAGAATTGAAGAATGTTCATGGTTCTAAAGTTAAGGTTTCCGCGATTGGTAGAGCGGGGGAAAAAAGGGTTAGATTTGCTGCAATAATGAATGATCACGGGCGGGCGGCTGGTCGGCTTGGAATGGGCGCTGTGATGGGCTCCAAGAACTTAAAAGCCATTGTTGTTTATGGAGAGAAAAACATTGAGGTTTTCAGTGAAGAGTTCTATGATTTCGCTAAGGAGAAATCAATTGAAGTGAGAGAATCCACGGGAGCCCAATTCTTTAGGCAGTACGGCACCGCATTCTATGTTGATTACGGTTATGGTATGGGAGATGTTCCAGCTAAATATTACACTGAGGGCGAGTTCCCTGCGGAGAGCGTTTCTGGAATAACGTTGGTTGAAGAATTTGATGTTTCCCCTATTGCTTGCTATGCTTGCCCCATTGCTTGCGGTAGACTTGTCCGCTTGCCAAGTAAGAACGTTGATGGCCCCGAATACGAGTCAATTGTGATGTTGGGTGTTCAGAGCATGGTTTTTGACTTGAAGAAAATAATCGAGGCTAACGATCTTTGTAATGATTATGGATTGGATACTATATCCACGGGTGCTGTGATCGCCTTAGCTCACTTTATGTTTGAGAAGGGTGTGCTATCAGAGAAAGACGTTGGATTCAAGTTAGAATGGGGTGACAGCGAAAACATTGTTAATTTAGTCAAAATGATCGGGGATAGAGAGGGATTTGGGGACATCCTAGCGGAGGGGAGTAATAGGGTAGCAGAAAAATACGGTTTTGACTTAGAGTATGTGGCAACCGTGAAGGGGTTGGATATTCCCGCCCACGACCCCCGTGCTTCATTTGGTCAAGCCCTCTCGTATGCGACTAGTAACAATGGAGCCGACCACAATAGAGCAGATTACTTCCTAGTTGATATGGGAGCTTTCGAGGATGAGGAAGCGGGTATAACGCAAAGTGATAGGTTTACACTAGTTGACAAGGTGGAATCCGTTATTAATCACCAGAACTTCAGGGAGCTTTACAATGCTCTCTCAATCTGCATTTTCACAAATTTGACCCTTAGCGAATTAACATCTTTAACTAAGTTAGCGACTGGTTGGGAAACATCAGCGAAAGAATTAATGCAAATAGGTGAAAGACTATACAACCTCAAACGTGGAATTAACAACCTCTATGGCGTAACAAGAGAACACGATAATCTTCCGAAAATCGTATTGGAACCCTATAAAAACGGAAACATAGCTGGGATAACCCCCGCAGATGAATTAAGTGAAGCATTAAACAGATACTATGAGATAAGAGGATGGGACAAGGAAACCGGGAAACCCACAAAGGAAAAACTACAAGAACTAGGCCTAAACGAATTAATTTCAAAACTCTACTGAAATTTTTTCTTAAAATATTTTAGAAGGTTTAAGTGGAAGTTTAGAACCTTAGTTTAAGTGGATCTGGGGCTAAAGATGTGGGGAACCTTTCGGGTTCTCCCTAATGGATCTGAGTCTGTTGAGGTCTCCCCATTGGTCCTATGGAGGCGAAATCATCGTTGCTTAAAGGAGAATTGGATAAATTAGCCCAATTTTCTTAGACCCCAATACTTTTAATTTGGGTTTGTGAACATTATATCAATGGTTGTAGCGTTGAGTATTTTTATTGATTGAGTTACTTTTTTAAGGCTGTGGCGTATGGTTAATAGTTTGTTAGAAGTAAAGAATTTGGCTGTTTACTATGGTGATAAATCGATCCTTAGGGATATTAGTTTTTCTGTCGGTAGGGGCGAGTTTCATGTTCTTCTGGGTCCTAATGGAACGGGTAAATCTACTTTGCTACGGACTATAATGGGTCTAACTTATGGTGCGCGGGTTGAGGGGACAATATTGTTTGAGGGCAAGGATATTACCAAAGTCCCTATCTATAAGAGAGCCTCGATGGGAATTAGCTTGATGTTCCAGCATCCACCTAGTTTTGACGGTTTGAGGGTTAGGGATCTTGTTGATGCGATGACTCTTAAGTTTGGTAGCGAGTCGAGTGGTGTTTTTTCTATTGATGATTTTTTGGATAGGGAGTTATTTAAGAATTTTAGTGGTGGTGAAAAAAAGAAGGTTGAGCTTTTTATTGCGTCTTTGCAGAAACCCAAACTGTTGATGTTGGATGAGCCTGATAGCGGGGTGGACATTGAGAACATAAAGTATATAGGGGAACACATTGATTACTTGTTGGATTCCGGTGTGTCTGTGCTTCTTGTTACTCATCAAGGTTTCATCTTTAATTACATTGAAAAGGAGCCTTCTAAGGCGCACGTGTTGTTGAATGGTTCCATCGCTGTCACCGGGAACCCCGATGAGATAATTCCTGTCATCATGGATAACGGGTATAAGAAGGGACTCGAGGTATTGATAGGGGTTGATTAGCTTGAGTATTGATGAGGATATTGAGAAAAAAATAAAGGAAACTGGCATCGATCTGAATGCTGTTAGGGAATCTGGCCTGTATGTTCAGGTCAATGATGATATCGTGAAAACTATAATTGTTAAACAATTAGAGAAGAAGGGAATTGTTGTTAACCGTCTTGGTGATGCACTTAGAGAATTACCGTGGGTAAAGGATTATCTTTGGAAAGCTATCGGCGTGAAAAAGGGAGATATTTCTCTCGAAGATGAGAAGATTAAAAATGGGTACTTCATATACGTTCCCCCAAACACTCGAGTTGATACACCCATAGAGGCTTGTTTCCTCGTAACAAAGCCGGGACATGTCCAAGAAGTTCACAACTTGGTTATTGTTGATGAAAATTCATCATTAGAAATGGTCACTGGTTGTACTGCAGCTATTAGCGAGGGACTTCACCTTGGAATCTCAGAGTTCTTCGTTAAGAGGAATGCTAGACTCTTGTTCACGATGCTTCATAATTGGACACCAAACTTCAAGGTTAGACCAATAACGAAGATTATTGTGGAGGAAAATGGAGAGTACATTGAGAACTACATTAATTTGGCTCCTGGTGCGTGGATGAAAGCCAACCCCCATATAACGTTGATGAAGAATGCTAGAGCCCACTCACAGTCTCTTATAATTGGACGTGGTGGAGCCGACATCGATTATGGTTCCACAATGGAATTAATGGGAGATGGGTCACGTGGTGATATAATCTCTAGGGTAATCACGTTTGACAAGTCCAAAATTGTGTCAAGGGGAAAAATTGTCGCGATTGGTAAAGGCACTGCGGGGCACATTGAGTGCAAGGGTTTAATGATATCCGATGAGTCAAGTATTCATGCTATACCCGAACTCGTGACCAACACAATTGATGCCACCCTAACTCATGAGGCTTCCATTGGTAAAATCTCCAAGGAGCAAATCGAATACCTTATGGCGCGGGGCTTCACAGAGGATGAAGCAACGGGACTTATAATTCGGGGCTTTATGAACATTGAGTTAAAGGGTGTTAATGAAGCAGTAAAGAAAACGGTTTTAAGAATTCTCGATAAAATCTCCAAATCGGAAGGAATGTAGAAAACCTTAAAGTGAAATCTTCTTTGTTAGTTCTCCTATTTTAACACCCATTTTGAAACCAAAACTTGCTAGCAAACCGTCAACTATCATTGACGGTAGCGTCATGAATAGAGGCCTATAATACCCCCATCCAATCAACATGTAGCATACGGCTAGACCTGCACCGATAGCACCGTAACCAAAACCCATTATGTAGTCACTTTCGGTTTCTCCTAGTATTTCTCTGCCCGTCTCCAACATGCCACCCCATGCTAAATAGTATGGGAACCAAAATATGCTTGGTGAGAGGAACTCTGAGATAACACCATACACGAAGAGTAAAAAGAACATTGAGCCTTTCTCTTTGATTATTCTTGAATATGCCCCCAATATTATGCTTGTTGGCAAATAGAAAGTGTACCCCGCCGCGAATGGTAACACGTAGAATATGAAGGACGGGAATATCACTAGTAGAAAGTTTGAAGCGTATATTATAGCGGCAAAGACCCCGATTATTGGGATCTTGGAGATATCTATTTCTCTTGTATGTAAGAGCGAAATAAGTATGCCAGGCGAAGCCGTGACTCCAGCAAATATTGTTAGTATTAAACTTAGAAAAACTATTTTCTCTGCGCTAAAATTGACTGTTAGGTAGATGAGAGGTGCGATAGGAAGGAGGAAAAAAAGGGTTGTAATTAATTCTCTAAATTTTTTGGTTAACATCTTCGCCTTCACCGATTCCATGTTAATCTATTTTATCTCACGTTATTAGTTGTTGTTGGATCAGGTGGAGGGAAGTAGGCCCTCCAGTTGTAGAAGAGCCACACTACTGCATCTCCTTCTTTAAGGGTTAACCTGTCACATGAAACACCAGGATAGTACCATCCATTTACGGCAAACCAAGCATTAACATCTGAATCATTTCTATTAATTGCATAGATCCAAGAATCATTAGCGTTTTCATTTACCCCATTAATCCCCCTTACATACACGCCAAATGGCGAGGTAGTTGAGTTGACCTCGTCCGCTACTATAAGTAGTGCATCGTATACGCTCATTCCCTTGAGTAACTTGGTGTTATTATACCATACTAGGGTACCGTTCCCATAGTTTATGCCAATATCAACGATTATTGTTGTTGATCGTTCTTCCACGTACTTTTGGTACATGTAGTTGTATTCTGTGTAGTATATCATGGCCACCATTGAAGCTGTTACTGCCCATGCAAATAAAATGCCTATTACTATTAGTTCCTTTTTCAACGGGGACACCAAAATGATATTATTATTTTGCAAATAAGAGTACACTTTAAAGGTATACTTAAGTTTATGTACTACAAGTGTAAAACTGGTGAAAAAATTGAATATCCAAGAGACGCCGATTGAAAATTTATACTTAATTTTCCCAGATGGCAAGCCTGTCTTCCCTAACACGATAACGGTCTTCTATAATGGGGAAGAAAAGTTTCTCATTGATCTCGGTTCTAAGCCAGAAGTCCTAGAGGAGAAAATTAAGCCGCTCAATGTTAGTTTAAGGGAACTTGATTACGTTATTATAACTCATTTTCACCCAGATCACAATAAGGGTACATGGAGAATAAAGAAGACATCCCCAAAGGCTCAAGTGTGGTTAAATGATAGAGAATCTGATTACATCATAAGTTGGGAGAAATTCTTTGAGGCATATGGTTTCGCGAATAGGAAAGATCTTCAAGAAGAATGGCTTCACAACGTTGGTATTCCCCTCGACTTTAAACCTTATGTGCCAGATAGAGAGCTAAAGCCATTTGAAAAAGAGACTATCGGTGATTTAGAGTTAGAGTTTATCCCAGCTTACGGTCATACCCTTGGACACATGGCTGTAAGGATTAACAAGGAGCTGATCGTTACTGGGGACATTGATTTAACGAATTTTCCGTGGTATGGTCACCCAACTTCTAGTCTGGAGGAGTTTATAGAGAGTTTGAAGTTATTGATTCGATTAGAGCCTAAGTATATTATCACAATGCATAGGGGTTTAATAGATAAGGATCCTGTGAGGGAGATTTATAGGTATTGGAACATAGTTATTGAGAGAGATAAGAGGATTATTGAGGCTCTCCACTATTATGATGATGTGGAAAAATTGTTCGAGTTGAACATAATTTATCCCAGGTATGACTTTAAGTTAGCGAGATTCTTTGAAGAGGAAATGATCAAGAAACACCTGAGACTTATGTGTAAAAATATTAGGGGTAAATTGGAGCAACTCGCTTAGCTCGCTGGATATATATCATTGCTCAAGTTTTATATTCAAGAAGGCTTATTTATAGATTTGAGGAAACATTTACATGTAAAAGGTGAAAAAATTGGAGTGCTTTTACTGCAAAAAGAAGATCGAGGATGAAAAGAAAGCCATAAAGCTATATAAGGGTGGGAGAGTTTTATATTTCTGCTGTCAAGAACACCTTGACGAATTTTTAAGGCTCACCTCAACACCATCCTGCTGAAATTTTAATTTTTTAAACAAAGCATTTTTCTGGTGTTAACCTTGACAGAAAAACTCGCTAACGAGGAGATTCCAAGGTATTCCCGGCAACTAGTGATTCATGATTGGGGTCTAAAAAAACAAGAAAAACTGAAATCTGCGCTTGTCACTATTGTTGGTGCTGGTGGTCTTGGTTCTGTTGTTGCACCATTACTAGCAAAAGCCGGTGTTGGTAAGCTTAGATTCGTTGATGACGACGTTGTTGAGGAAGTTAACATGAGCGCACAGTTATTTCACTGGGATAAAGATATTGGCAAACCGAAAATCGTCTCGTTGAAGGAAAAAATCGAACAGATGAATCCATATGTTTCCGTCGAATTGGTTGAGGAGAGGCTTACAAGAGAAAATGCTGAGAGGGTGTTGGGGGGTAGTACTGTTATAGTTGATGCCACTGATAATCTTGATGCTCGT
This sequence comes from Candidatus Njordarchaeota archaeon, assembly GCA_029855985.1. The sequence goes on along the minus strand of JAGSHR010000087.1, from coordinate 2,160 downwards.
GGCATCATAAATGAGTTCGCCGTTAAACTTAGAATTCCATTTGTACATGGTGGTGTCAGGGATTTTAATGGGCAGGTTACAACGGTTATACCTGGTGAGGGCCCCTGTTTATATGAGATTTTCGGCGAGTTAAAAGGGGGTCCCCGTGGATGTCCTGTAGTGAATGCTACTGTTTCCATAATTGCTTCTATTCAAGCTTTAGAGGTAATAAAGATTATTACGGGGATAGGTAAACCCCTTGTTGGGAAGTTACTTATTATTGATGGAAGGTTCGGTGATTTTGATATCGTAGAAGTAAAAAAAAGGGATGACTGTCCTATTTGTTCTCGCTATTTGTGAAGCAAGTTTTGTTTGAATGTAGATTTCGAGGACATCTCTATTTTTATTTCGCTTTTTATTAAGATTTCTTGGTGTTTGGGTGATTTACTTTGTCGACGCGGGAGAAGTCTCATAAGCTCATTCATTATCTCATGAGGAAAAATGCTTACTCTTCGCCTAGTGAGGGCGTTGAGGTTAAGAGATATCGATATATTAAAATGGGTTGTCCAATATCCAAAGTTCTTGATTCTCTGAACATAGTTTATCAGGAAATAAAGGATTCAGACGTGTATAAAAACCTCAAGATAGAATATTTGGATCCCGAGAAAAACGGTGAGGACTTCATATTTGTTTTCAATAAATCATTGTTAACGGGGACTGATCCGTACCAGCCAATTGACTACAGTGACCTCGACAAGTTCCCTAAAACAACTTTTTTGGGTTACTTGTACGGTAGACCTGTTGCATTTGTGACATACACGATTGAAGAAGAGGATGGTTTGAAAGTAGGTGTTATCGCAGGTCTAGGTGTTGTACCAGAATATAGGAGAAGAGGCGTTGCAAAGGCGCTTTTATTAAAAACGGCAAGGGAGTTAGAATCAATGTTCAACGTTAACAAACTTGTATGCGATGTTTACGAAAAGAACATTGCCTCCCTGAACCTCGTGAAAAAGTTTGGTTTTAAAGAAGAAGGAGAATTTTACATTTAAGATATAACAAGCTTCGCTTAATCACATTGTTGCTTGGTAGGACCCAAAATGGGTAAAGAAGAAGAGTATAACAAATTAGTTAAGGAGATTTATCTTTGTAGGAAATGTCCCCTTTGGAAAAATAGAACAAATCCAGTTCCAGGTGAAGGTTCTCTTGACGCTGAAATAATGTTCATTGGCGAAGCCCCAGGTTTCCACGAGGATAAACAGGGAAAACCTTTTGTTGGTCAGGCCGGTAAACTGCTTACTCAATTGCTTAGAGATATAGGTCTTGAGAGGAGTGATGTTTTTATTACGAACGTAGTTAAGTGTCGACCCCCCGATAATAGGGACCCAACGAGGGAAGAAATAGAGGCTTGTAGTGCGTATTTGGATAAGCAAATTGAGATCATTAAACCCAAGATCATCGTGACTTTAGGTAGATTTAGTGCACGGTATCTCTATGAGAAAATGGGGAGGAAATTCACAAGCATGACTAAAGAAAGAGGAAAAATCTTAGAAGGAAAATTGGATTGCTGTGATGTTAAAATTTTAACGATGTATCATCCTGCTGCAGCGCTATATAATCCGAAATTAAAAGATGTTATGAAAAGTGATTTCCAAAAATTAAAGAAAGTCATTAGTGAGTCAAATAGAAAACCTAAGCGGACACTTTTAGATTTTATAGGACAGGATTGAAAGCCTAAAAGTAGATTTATTCCACCTCTTCTGGTTTTTCGATCGTTAAGCTTTTTATGTTTGCGTCTTCTATTATCTGTAACTCCACGCTTAATTCTTCGTCCTCCCCCTTGATCGGCAACCTTATAGTGTAATTTAACTCCTCAGCTTTAGTTTTTGAGATTAAAGCTCGCTCGGATTCTATAATGTTTTCCCCAATATTGATGTGGTTTATGCCTCTAAATTGCTTTATGGCGGTTCCCCATATGGGGTATCTTGAGAAAGCAATATCGTATGCATTATCATATTCTCTTATTAAGAGGAATTTAGCCCCCCTAATCTTAAATCGAGCGATTCGGGGCATAGGCATCAAACTCCTTGCATAACATTAAAATATTCATAGGGAAAAGGGTTTTAAAAAATTAAACCGTTTTTTTAAGTGATTTGAAGAGATTAAAAGAATTGAAAATACAAT